>CALFBL010000374.1 GCA_937951695.1 uncultured Granulosicoccaceae bacterium
AGCCGCATCACTGAGATCCATTTCAGTCGACTCACTGCGCTCGATTCGCTGCACGCTGACCTCAGCTGCGGTGATGTTGAGCATCACTGCGACATCGGCTCTGGCTGGTAAAGCAAGCAGAGAAAGCGCCATAATCGCGAGTGAAAAAAACGTGTTCAGGTTGATCCGTCTCATAGAACACTTATATCCCAGCGCCAAAGAAATTGCCCGGCATGCGGGCCAGATTGACGAATGGCTCCGGTGATATCGTTCACGCTGAGTGTGAGTGTGTGTTCGCCACGGTCGAGCAATAATTCCAATTCGGTATTGTTCGTACTCTCGGTCAATAGCTGACCGTCCAGGGCCCAAGACACGCGTTGTATATCAGGTCCGAATACAGGTTCAACGCGAAACACCACCGTGTCGCCTGTGTTGATCGACAGTGTGTTGGTTCGAGGAAAAAACGTCGCTACAGGGTTGGTTTCTTGGTACACACTCAGTGCCCATGCCTCACCGTTCACCGGTCCGAAAGGTTTGTTGAAGGTTCTCATTCGGCTGTCGAACGTTGGGCGATTAAACGCTTGCGCATCGTAAAAAGCGCCCTTAAAGATTCCGACTCCACTAGCACCGGGTTCGCTCGGAATGGTGTTGTTCAAATCGATCCAACGACTCCACGGAACCTGCATCGGATCCTGCAAACTGGAGACGTTGGGGTAAGCCCCTTCATCAAACTCTTTAAACCCAAGCGAAGGGAAAGTGTTGTCCACGTATTCATCGGCTAATCCCGCTAGGCTGTGCCCCATTTCATGCAGAGCAATTTCAGGTGCGCTAGAGGACGCGATGGACACGCTACCGCCGCTGCCGCCATAGCGGGCATCGTTAACCAACAAGACCAGTTGATCCAAATCGGGATACTCATCGAGCGCCACGTTGAACATTGTATTATTATTGCCGCAGATCAGACGCGGTAAGGCCAAACAGAAATAACCGGTATCGAATACAGTATCACGGATATCGACAGAGACATCATCATCAATTCCTGAGTCCACCGATGCGGTTTCTATCATGTGGATGTTCCACGCTGACAAATGCAAATCGACTGCAGGATCCTCAGTCATCGTCGCCACCAGATTCTCAACGTCGATGCGGAACTGGGGCAATTGATCTTCACGATATCCGTCGCCCAACACAACCAGATGCAGGCCCGACCCCACTCGCTTGCCTTGCAGTGTTCGCCCAGCTCCAGTCTCGGTTAGAGGGAACAAGGTAAGGGGCACAATTTCCCGGGTAAGATTGCCCCGCTCGTCCGTGGCCCCCAGCACGAGATTGATCTGCGTCACTTCCAGTACATCACTGGCGCTTACACGTACCGACCCACCAGACACCTCGGTGGTGACGAAATCATTGGGTTCGACCACTAAGCGAACCGAATCACCGTCCAAATCGTCTGGAAAGACGTTCACCTGAATCTCCTCGCGTCCATCCAGGTATCTCGGGAACTGGCTGGTGTTCAGGGTAGGCGCATCGTTTAGATCCAGCACTTCAATCGCGACCCCGGTTAACGCATCCTCCAACCCACCCTCATCGCGGACAATAAAATCGATGTTCTCGTCCAGCCCCACATCCTGCTGAGTAGGGGTTCCCGATAATTCCCCAGTTTGAGCATCCAGCGACAACCAAGCCGGAAGATTACTGGACGAAAATTTTAAACGATCCCGATCGACGTTCCGCACACGCAGCTGTGTATTGAACAAGACGCCTTGTTCGGCCACTCGATCGATATCGCCAACGATCACCGGGGCATCGTTAACCGGGGAGACGATCAGCTCTATTGTGTGCTCACGGGAGTTATGGGTAACACGAAGTGAATCGTTGCCAAAAAAATCCAGGTTTGGTGTGTATTCGAGAACGCCATCGATCAACACGGCAGCACCTGATCGCGGGAATGAACTGATCTCCAGCAAGGCACTGTCATCTGCAGCGGCTAGTATCAGGCTCAGCGTTGTGTCTTCTGGGGTGATGACCGATATGATCGACTCGTCTGCACCCACCGAATTCGAATTAATAAGGTCAGAGACGTCGTCGAAGCTACCGCCGCCGTTAACGGCCACATCTGCGGTGATCAACCGACCGGCATCCACCTGCTCTCTACCGCCGGAATCCCCGCCGCCGCAGCCAATGACAAGGAGCAATACAGAGATACCAAAATAACGCCGAGAGCGGTTGCCCGGCGATGACTGTCGGCTTTTGGTCAGAACTCCATCGGTGTTGTACTTCAGTAGCATTGACTATCCTTAGACTACTGCTTCGGATAAAACAAAAAAAACCACAGAACAACTAAAGTTCTTCGCGTTCCAGTGCGGTTTCTAAATAAACATCTCTTAGCTGAATAGCGACACGCCCAACCTTGCCTGAACCGATTTCGACCCCGTCGATGCCCACAACGGGTGTGACAAACGCTGAGGCACTGGTAAAGAACGCTTCGCTAGCCGTTTTGACCTGATCTACCGTGAATGGTTCCTCTACAACTTTGTATCCCGCTTCACGGGCGAATCTTAACACTGCGTCCCTTGTGATACCACTTAGGATCTCTTGCCCCAAGTGCCGCGTTTGGATAACTTTATCGTGCCGCACGATGTACGCGTTGTTCGAGGTGCCTTCGGTAATAAAACCGTCTTCGACCATCCACGCGTCGTTCGCACCCGCGTCTAGTGCTTGTTGCTTGGCCATGCTGGGCGCTAATAGACCTACAGTTTTTATATCCCGACGTTTCCAACGAATATCGGGCAGGCTGATAACTCGAATGCCGTTCTTGGCCGCGGGGTTATCCATCAAATTCTTTTGCTGTGTAAACATGACAAAGGAGGATGAAGGATTTGCAGGAAACGAAAAATCACGATCTGCCACGCCTCGACTTACTTGTAAGTAGAGTAAACCTTCATTGATGCTATTTAATTCAAGCAACCGACGTTGGGTACTCACTATTTCCTCATCGGAGCACGGAGCCGCCATTGACAACTCACCCAGAGAACGGTGAAGACGTGCCAAGTGTGCGCGATTATCGATCAACTTACCGTTCAGGACAGAACAGACTTCGTATACCGCATCAGCGAATAAAAACCCGCGATCCAGCACTGAAATTTTTGCGTCCTGCTCGTCGACAAACGATCCATTGACATAGAAAATACGGCTCATGTGTTACTCCGAAGTAAAAAAATTCAGCAGGGCTTGCAGCGAATCCACTTCCACGTCCGCCCTGGCGGGCGCCTCAGGCGCTGTATCCGGCCAGGCCACACCCACTTGATTAAACCAGACTGTGCGAGCCCCTACCCGCTGCGCCCCGGCCACATCAGTCTCGATATTATCGCCTATATGCGCCAATTCAGTCGGTGAAATGCTAAACGCTTCCAGGCAAGCATTGAACATTTGCGCATTCGGCTTGGGCGCATTGTCCACGCTCGCCCGCTGAAAATATTGGAAATAATCGGCAAGCCCAATCAACGACAAATCCGCATTACCATTGGTAATAACCGCCAGTTCATAGCGTTTACCGAGCTCCGCCAACACCTGGTGCGTACCTTTATACAAAACGACATCACTGCGCGCGTGATAGAACACCTCGAATGCTGCGCCACTCAAGTCAGCCGAATAACCCGCATCCAGCAGCGAATATTCAATGATTTTTCGCCTCAACAGGGTCATGTCGCAGGCGATTTCCGGATGCAGTGCGACCACTTCGGCGCGTCGGCGCAACAGCGAATCCGGAGAACGCTGTTGCATCACTTTAGGCGCGTTTTTATTGAACCACGCCGTCAGACGGGCTTCGGCTTTTTCGATAACGGGAGCACAATCCCACAAGGTATCATCAAGATCGAACGACAGCACTTTGATGTCCGAGACCCACTCGGCATTCGGTTTTCCCAAACCGCTCATGTGCCTGATACCAACACAACGTGTAGACGACGAGGACCGTGCGCGCCAATTTCGATGGTTTGTTCGATGTCACCCGTGCGCGAGGGGCCAGTGACAAAATTGACTGCGCGATGATCTCCTGCAGTTTGTCGCAAGGCAGTCCAAACATCATCAACGTGGCAAACCACCTGAGATTCATTGACCACTACGATGTGATTGTCGGGCAAAAAATTCAGCGTCGCAGGCGTGTCGGCTGAACTGGCAAACACCACACTACCGGTTTCCGCCACCGCCGCCAGACAGGGTGTGACACTGGTGGCTTCAACCCCACTGGCTGCTCCGAGCCGATAATGCTCAGGCCATTCGATCGATGCTAAGGCCGGAGCCACGGTGACATCACCGTCAAGTCCCTCGGTACTGATGTAGCCCTCGACAGCGGCCAACACATCCGCGGGAGTTTGCACTCGCGTGACCGTCATTTGCACCGATTCCATGAGACGAATCAGGCGCTCTGTAGGGTCTTCGGAAAACGCAGGTAAGGTCGATACCGGCTTGGTGGCGAGCCGCTCAGTGACCACAGCCGGCGCATCATCGATCGAGCTTGGAGCGACTCGAGAAGAATCTTCTGCAACCAACACTGTTTGCAAACGCCCCAAAATTGCCTCACGTGCGCTCATGTGGATTTTTCCCCGATTTGTCTGGCCCTATATTCACTGATGAAGGTGCGATTGTTCCCAGAATTCGGTAGGTTTCGGCTTTGGGTCCAGGCTGACGCCAGCGGTAACCACGACAGATAACCACGCTTTCGGCCCAGCCTAGAGAGCGTCTTAACACCTGCATCGCTCATCCAGCGATACAGCTTTGGCCGCCGAGCCACTTGCGACCACAACGACAAAGCAATTCGCGAACGCATGGTTTGCAGGTTTTTCTCAAAAGTGGTGCGTCGATGTTTACGCAGCAACGAAGGCAGCGGAATGCTCATCGGGCAGACAGACGCACAACGACCGTTTAAGGTACACGCGTGCGGCAACTCACGCGTTTTTTCCAGTCCCACCATCGCAGGGCTAATGACCGAACCCATTGGCCCTGGATAAACCCATCCGTAAGCGTGGCCACCGATGGCGCCATACACCGGGCAATGATTAATGCAGGCACCGCAGCGAAAGCATCGCAGCATCTCGCGCAATTCACTTGCGAAGAGTTCGGTGCGCTTATTGTCTACCAGCACCACATGAAATTCTTCCGGCCCATCCATGTCGTGCGCGCGTTTCGGCCCACCCATCAAACTGGTGTAGTTAGAAAAGTGCTGACCGGTTGCGCTGCGAGCCAGCAGTCGTAATAGCAAACTGGCATCCTCTTGCGTCGGCACGATCTTTTCTATCCCCACGATCACGATGTGCACACGCGGTAAATTTGAGCTTAAGTCGCCATTGCCTTCGTTAGTGACGAGCACGTGTTGCCCGGTGTCGGCAATCAGAAAATTAGCTCCTGTAATACCGACATCAGCGCAGCGAAATTTTTCTCGCAACACGGTTCTGGCCTCTGTCACCAGATCCACTCGATCGGTGATTTTTTCGGTCAGCCCATATTGTTGATGGTGTTTATGAAACAACTCGGAGACTTGCTCTTTGGTCTTATGTACCGCAGGGGCGATGATGTGGCTTGGTGGTTCGTCGGCCAACTGGATGATGTATTCACCCAAATCGGTTTCGATCGGCGCTATGCCCACCTCCTCCAAACGACGATTCAACTCCGCCTCTTCGCCCACCATCGATTTGCCTTTCGCTACCGTCTTCGCGTTGGCTTGCTGGCATATGTCGACGATGATTTCACCAGCTTCTGCCGATGTCTCAGCCCAATGGACATGCCCACCGTGGGATTGCACGGAATGCTCGTAGCGAAGCAGATAGTGGTCAAGGTTTTCCAGTACGTGATTTTTCATATCCCGCGCTTCGTCGCGGATTTTTTGCCATTCTGGTACCAGCTCAATGGCAAGCTGGCGTTTTTTTATAAACCCGACTTTCAGATTTCCAAGAGCATCCTGTAAGGGTTCATCTTTCAGAGCTTGCGAGGCGTTGCGCTTGAAGGTGTCAGATTTGATAGTCGCGTTCATGGGTTGCTCTCCGCCGCCTCACCAATCGCTGGCCCGTCTGTCATATCAGCCAACACTTCAGCGGTGTGATAGAAGCGCAGCGGCAAACCCAGTCTCGATGCCCGCCCAGCTAAATTCATCAAGCATCCCAGATCCCCCCCAAGCAACATTTGGGCACCGGTTTGAGTTGCCAGGGACAATTTATCATCCACCATGCGCTCCGAGATCTCGGGGTATTTGACGCAAAAGGTGCCGCCAAATCCGCAGCACGTTTCTGTGTCTTCCATTTCACTTAACTCCGCCGCAGTGGTTGATTGCAGCAGTTGTCTGGGTTGCTCTTTTATACCGAGTTCACGCAATCCCGAGCAGCTATCGTGGTAAGTCACGGTTTTATCGAAAGTCACTTTGACCAATGGTACACGCCTAACGTCTGCGAGAAAGCTCATCAACTCATGAGTACGGGACGCCAGCTCCAACGCTTTTTCGTGCCAGCCAGCATCGGCTGCAAATATATCCGGGTAATGCTTCACCAACATGCCTGCGCAGGAACCCGAAGGCACCACGACATAATCGTATCCCTCGAACGCATTGATGGTCTGTTTGGCGAGAATCCGGCTGGATTCATCATCACCGCTGTTCCACGCGGGTTGACCACAACAGGTTTGCATGTCAGGCACCACCACATCACACCCGGCTTGCTCCAGTAAACGCAGCGCTGCGAATCCCACCGCTGGACGTTGAGTGTCTACCAAGCAGGTCACGAAAAGCCCAACGGTTGGTCGTGATTCCATGATACTCGACAGTTTTGACAGAGGACGCGACACTATACCGCTCACGCGTCTTCGCCGCCCGATTATGATCTCAGCATAGGGCCAATATTGGTGCGCAAATTTCGCTGTAGACTCCTCCCATGAGCGTGAGCATCGATAGAAGTCTGGACTGGTTCGCCCAGCAGAATTGGACCGTCTTCGATTTCCAGATGCAGACTTGGAAAGCGTGGCACTGGGGAAAATCCGGACTCATTCACTCACCCACTGGCAGTGGTAAAACCCTAGCGGCTTGGCTGGGACCTGTGCAAGCGGCTTTGGATGCGAGATGCGGTAGCAAAAATCAATCACCGCCAGCGAACGAGGCGGGCTTGCAAGTTTTATGGATAACCCCGCTTCGCGCTCTAGCAACTGATACGGTGAAGAGTCTGACCGCCGCCGCTGATGGCCATGAGCTTGAGATTCGCATAGAGGCGCGCACCGGCGACACCAGCAGCCGCATTCGCGAACGGCAACGGTACGACCCACCGTTTGCGCTGGTAACGACCCCCGAGAGTTTGTCAGTTTTGCTTAGCTACAAGGAGGCCGAAAAAACTTTGGCCGGCGTGCACACCGTGATCGTCGATGAATGGCACGAATTACTCTCATCCAAACGCGGTGTGCAGCTTGAGCTGTGTCTGGCTCGATTGCGAGGCATCACACCAGATCTACGGGTATGGGGATTGTCCGCCACTCTGGCGAATCTGGATGTGGCGATGCAAAGCTTGATCGGCCCCGGCCATGAGGGCGTTTTGGTGCAAGGCCTGGTTCCCAAAGAGACCGAGGTAAAGACACTGTTACCAGAAACAATGGCGAGCTTTCCATGGTCGGGGCATTTGGGCATTCAATTGCTGAACCCCATCATTAATTCGGTGCTCAATCACAACACTACATTGTTGTTCACTAACACCCGTGCGCAATCAGAGCTGTGGTTTAGAGCGTTACTGGAAGCTCGCCCGGACTGGGTCGAAACACTCGCCCTGCACCACGGCTCAATTGATCGAACGTTACGCTGCGATATCGAAAACCGCTTGCGTGACGGGAAACTTCGCTGTGTGGTGTGCACCTCATCGCTGGATCTTGGTGTGGATTTCAGCCCCGTCGACCAGGTCGTTCAAGTCGGAAGCCCGAAAGGTGTTGCGCGGCTGTTGCAACGTGCGGGGCGCAGTGGACATCGACCAGGAGCTGTATCGCGGGTGCTGTGCGTGCCCACCAATACGCTGGAACTGGTGGAGATCGCAGCGGTTCGGCTGGCTTTGAAAAAGCGTCGAATCGAGGCACGAGCGCCGCTGACACTGGCATTGGATGTACTCAGTCAGCATTTGGTAACGCTGGCGTTGGGCGCTGGGTTTCGAGCCGAACCCACACTGGCTGAAGTGCGTACCACGCACGCTTATAAAGACTTGACTCAGACGGATTGGGACTGGGTGATCGATTTCATCACCCGCGGCGGGCAAGCGTTGAAAGGTTACCCGCAATACCACAAGGTATTGAACGTGCAAGGCGTTTATCGCGTTATGAATAAAGAGATCGGGCAGCGTCATCGAATGAGCATTGGTACGATTTCGTCAGAGACGCAAATGAGTATCGCTCACCGAAACGGTCGGCGATTGGGCAGTACCGAAGAGAATTTTATCGCGCGGATGAACGTCGGTGACGTATTCCAGTTTGCCGGTAAATCGCTGGAGTTGCTGCAAATAAAGGATCTTACCGCTTACGTAAAACCGGCCAAACGACGTGGCCGATTTGTCGCCCGTTGGGGCGGTACGCAAATGCCCTTATCGACAGAGCTTGCCGACAGTGTGCTCGATACCCTAGACGCCTGGCGTAATAAAACCATCAAAACCCTGGAACTCGATGCCATCGATCATGTATTGGCCATTCAAATGCTGTGGTCGCACTTGCCCGGCGCAGCAGATTTTCTCATTGAATCGATTCACACCGGGAGCACCAACAGCCTGTTTTGTTACCCGTTTGCCGGACGCCTGGCCAATGAGGGGCTTGCGATGGTGATCAGTGAGAGGCTAACACGCCAAAACCCGATCACTCTTGAAATTCAGATGAACGACTACGGGTTCGAAATCCAGAGTGCTACCAAACTCCCCGATGATGAACCCACACTTCGCGCGTTGTTCTCATCCGACAAGTTACTCGAGGATATTCTGCAAGCAATCAACACCGGCGAAATTGCCAAACGCAAGTTTCGCGATATTGCACGAATCTCCGGATTGATATTGGATCGCTATCCCGGACGCTCAAAATCGGCAAGACAAGTACAGGCCTCGAGTGGTCTAATTTTCGAGGTATTGCAGGAACACGATCCGGATAATCGTTTGCTGGATCAATCGCGTCGTGAAGTGCTGGTGGCGCAACTGGAATTCAAACGCCTTGAATCAGCGTTGCAAGCCGTTGCAAAACGCCAATGGATCATCAAACGCCCCGAACGCTTAACCCCATTGTCGTTCCCACTGTGGGCCACTGGCGTACAAAGCCAGACCATGACATCAGAAAATTATCAGATTCGCGTGGAAAGAATGCTGAAACAGCTGGAACTCGCTGCTTCCAAGTGAGAAAGCAAGTTGGCACAAACGATCTTGCACGCTGACAGTTACCAATATGCGGAGTAACATCAATACATGTAAATCTGTCTGGAACACACAGGAGAATGTTAAACCTTCACGAATTGCAAACCGCACGCATGTCGAACCCGAGTGTCCACACGTTGCCGATAGCCGGGACAACACTAACGCTGCTGTCGCAACGGGCAATTTACTGGGATGATGAGAATACGCTGTTGGTCGCCGATGTTCACCTCGGAAAGGAACACGTATTTGGTCGTTCAGGTATCCCCATCCCTGCTGGTTCTAGTGAAACGAGCTTAGCGCGTCTGTCGACTTTGCTGACTCAAACGGGAGCAAGCGAATGTATGGTGCTGGGCGATTTTTTTCACGACACCCCCACACCACAAGAGTCGTGGTTAAACGCCTTGCAACACTTTCTCGATCGACACCCCACAGTCCAGTTTTCCGTGGTCGCCGGAAACCATGACAAGCAGGCGGGTCAGGCATTAATCGATGGGCGTATTCAATGGCACAGTCGTGCGGTACATCGTGCCCCGTTTGTGCTCTGCCATGAACCACAAATCGATGTTCGCGGTTATGTTCTGTGCGGCCACATTCATCCCGTTGTCCGGATTAAACCAGCGCATCAACGAGGCGTACGTGGGCCTTGTTTCTGGCAACAATCGAACGGTATAGTGCTGCCGGCGTTTGGAGAATTCACCGGTGGGCACGCCGTGCGTCCTGCTCTTACCGACGCTATTTTCATGACCGGACCCGACTGTATCATCCCGGTTCCTGTGAAGCTTCTGGGTTCGAAAAACCGTCGCACTGAACACGGCTAAACGGCTTCACTGATATAAAGGCCTCACCTATGAGTGACTCACTGTTCAACGCTGGGATCAACCACTGGGCTCAACGTGTCCGGCAGGGCGAATTAACCTTCGCCGACACGGTGCAAACCTGTCTTACTTTAATTGAAGGCGACCAATCACTAGACGCTTGGGAAGCGGTCAATACAGACACCGCATTGAGTGCAGCATCCGCGATGGACGCCTTATTGGCTAGCGGCACCGATTTAGGTGTAACCATGGGGCTACCATTGGCGGTTAAAGACCTCATTCGGGTCGACGGATATCCGGTAACAAACGGCTCGAACGCCGATACCGATGACTTGGTTGGACCCGAAGGCACCGTGATAAAAACGATGAAACGCGCTGGCATGATCGTTATGGGTAAAACGAAAACCGTTGAGTTTGCATTGGGGGTAACTGGGCAGAATACCTCGCGCGGCACGCCATGGAATCCCAACGATCGTGCGGTTCATCGATTGCCTGGCGGCTCGTCAAGTGGGTCAGCGGTGGCAGTAGCTGCACACCATGTCCCTCTTGCCCTAGGCACCGACACCGGTGGATCGGTTCGAATACCTGCAGCCTTTAATGGCATTGTCGGGCATAAGACGTCCGTGCGGTTATGGCCAACCGACGGGGTGTTTTCTTTATCAAACACGCTAGATTCAATCGGTCCCTTGTGTCGCACGGTGCACGATACTGCTTTGATGCACACACTCATAACGGGTGAGCCAATTCCAACGCCCGTTGCACTTAAGGGCTTACGGCTGGGTGTGCCACAGGAACATTTCTTCGACGACCTGGATAGCAATGTGGCCATGGACTTCGAACGCGCACTGGCAGATCTAATTAACGCAGGAGCGGTAACGGTGCCGATACAGTTTCCAGAAGCGGCCGAACGCGCCAGCCTGTTCCCCAAGATTGTGCCGCCCGAACTGCTGAGCACACTGGGTATCGAACGGTTTGAGACAATCCGCGCCGGCATGGACCCTGTCACCGCTGGCCGAGCCGCCAACGGGCTCACGGTAACGGCTGTCGAATACCAAAGCGCGTTGCGTCGTCAGCGCGAATTGATTGAAAAAGCCAACGCCACTTTTAGTCAAGTGGATTGCTGGATTAGCCCGACAACCCCCATCGCTGCTCTGCCACTTAAAGATTTGGACGATCCAGCGCTTAACCAGCGTGCGTTGAACGCTTCGTGGAATACGCAACCGGGGAACATTACCGAATTCTGTGCCATGAGTTTGCCGATGCACCGCAGTGGGTTACCGAGCGGTTTTCAAATTATGCTGCCGCATGGTCAAGATGCTCGACTGATCGCGATATCGGCCAGTGTCGAAGCGCGACTAAACGCAGTTAGATCCTAACGAAATAAAGAGGCTAGAAAAAATGAGCAAAATCGGCATCGGCATTGTTGGCACCGGCTATATGGGAAAGGCGCATAGCGTTGCGATGAACTGCGTGGGCGCGGTGTTCGATACACCTTTGAAACCGGTGTGCGAAATGATCTGTGCCACCACTGAGAGCGGAGCAAAAGAAAAAGCGGAAAATTTTGGCTTTAATCGGTCTACCGCGGACTGGCGAACCCTGGTCAGTGATCCAAAAGTGCAAGCCATTGTCATCGCCTCCCCACAATATACACACAAAGACATCGCCCTAGCAGCGTTCGAGCTAGGTAAGCCTGTGTTGTGCGAAAAACCCATGGGGGCATCAACTGCGGACGCTCAATTGATGGTGGATGCGGCTGAGAGCTCAGGCGTAGTAAATATGGTGGGCTTTAACTACACCCGATCGCCAGCCACCCAACACGCGCGAAACCTGATTGCTCGTGGCAGCATCGGAGAGGTCACATGGTTTCGTGGCGAACATACAGAAGATTTTTGCGCCGATAAGAACGAACTGGCCAACTGGCGCACTCAAGGCCGCGCCAACGGAACCATGGGGGACTTATCCTCGCACATGATCAACTGCGCCCACGCGCTTATCGGCCCCATCGCAAAGGTTTGCGCCGATATCGAGACCGTGCATCACAAACGCCCCACAGCCGATGGCGGTATGCAGGCTGTGACCAATGACGATCACGCACACTGCCTGTGCCGTTTTGAATCCGGCGTGATGGGGCATCTGTATTTCAGTCGCATCTCAAGCGGCAGGAAAATGGGTTACGCCTATGAGGTATCCGGCACCAAAGGCTCGATACGCTTTGATCAGGAAGATCAGAACGCGCTATGGCTTTACCAGATGAGCGACGCCGAGCCCGAACGCGGGTTTCGTAAAATACTCACAGGTCCTGCCCACCCCGACTACAAAGCCTTCTGCCTTGGCCCCGGCCACGGTACTGGCTACCAGGATTTACTGATCATCGAAGCGAAAGATTTTCTCAATGCCATTCACACGGGCAAGTCCGTCTTCCCCACCTTTAAAGATGGACTGGCGGTGAATTACGTGATCGATGCAATGTGGTCTTCGAATGATACAAACCAGTGGATCAAGGTTAGTTGATAAATACAAGATCCATAAAGCACAGCCGGTTTATCATTAATTTATTCGATGTCAGGCTCACGAATGGGCGGGGCTTCTTTCGATACAGCGACGAGATTTTCATTCATTACTGAAAATAAATTTTCCAGGCTCTGGCATGCCTCAGGAGTGGCATCGCATTGAATGTTCATCTCTATCGCCAGACCTTGTCCTTGATCGGCATCAGTAATTAGTCGCTGAACGGCAGCAGGATACGCATCGTGCCCGAGCGGTGTAAATGACCATAACTCCGCACCGCCGCTAATACTTTTCTCAGCGACAATCCAGCCACTGTGCTCGGCAAAGATTCGCGCAGGATCTTTCTTGAGTTCGGTCAGTATCTCGGCGACTGTGGCGGTGTTCATGGTGTCCAGATTCGCTGCTTCTCCAACTTCACCATTATTTACTTCATCGGCATAGGCTGCCTTGCTGGCAAGTAAGGCAATAAGTAACAGACTGGACAAAACGACTGACACGATTTTAGCGGGCTGCGCCATGAAACACCTCACGAGTGATGCACAGAATACTTTCAAGCATAGCTTACCCCAGTGAACCAAACTGCGCGGCAGCTCATCACCGACGATCGCTAAAAAACCGCCACATGAGCTCGGCTGCGCGGTCGGCCAGTACGCCTTCGGTTACTGATACATGATGGGTGTTGGCGGGATTCATCAGAGTATCGGCGATGCTGACGACACCGCCAGTTCGAGTTTCTCTAGCGCCAAACACCAACCGATCGATGCGGGCTTGCAATAACGCGCCTGCACACATCAGGCACGGCTCAACGGTTACATACAAGGTCGCACCGTCGAGGCGCGATGCAGCGATTGATTGCGCAGCTTGCCGCAGTGCAGAAATTTCCGCATGACCGGTGGGATCGTAGCGGGTGCGGGTATCATTGTGGGTCGTGGCCAGAATGTTTTCGCCCAGCACTATCACAGCGCCAATGGGAACCTCGCCAAAGTGCAAAGCGGTAGCGGCTGATTCAAGCGCCAATTCCATGTAACTGGAATCGATAGTGTGTTGCTGCGGACTTGGCATGGGGTCAGGTTAGTATTGCTTGTGTGTTTAGCGTAAAAACACACATGAAAACCATACTATTAGCACAAAAAAAGGAGCCCCGAAATGGCGGCCCCTTTCCGTTGTACTGCTGTACTTCGTTACTGAAGAACAAACTTAAGCAGTCGGCTCTTCGTTCTCTTCAACGGCCTTGATGCTCAAACGGATGCGGCCTTGCTTGTCCACTTCCAGCACTTTAACCTTAACGGTCTGCCCTTCAGAGAGTTCATCGGCTACATTCTGTACGCGCGTCTCTGAAATTTGCGAGATGTGAACCAAACCATCTTTGCCCGGCAGGATGTTAACGAACGCACCAAAGTCCATGATCTTCTGCACTTTGCCCTCGTAGATAGTGCCAACTTCTACATCGGCTGTGATCAGTTCGATGCGACGCTTGGCTTCTTCACCGGCAAGGCGATCACTGGAAGCGATTTTTATCAAACCATCGTCACCGATGTCGATGGTGGCACCAGTCTCTTCAGTCAGGGCTCGGATTACTGCACCGCCTTTTCCGATAACCGCTGCGATCTTTTCTGGGTCAATTTTCACGGTGATGAAACGCGGTGCGTGTTCGGACAAGTCGCCACGAGGTGCATCGAGATCTTTTGCCATCTCACCAAGGATAAACAGACGACCATCTTTGGCTTGTGCCAGAGCGGTTTCCATAATCTCGCGGGTGATGCCTTGAATCTTGATGTCCATCTGAAGGGCTGTAATACCTTCGGAAGTACCAGCCACTTTAAAGTCCATATCACCCAAGTGATCTTCATCACCCAAGATGTCAGACAGTACAGCGTGACCGTCGTCCTCTTTAATAAGACCCATCGCGATACCGGCAACCGGTGCTTTCAAAGGCACACCAGCGTCCATCAGCGCAAGACTGGTTCCGCACACAGAAGCCATAGAACTTGAGCCGTTGGATTCAGTAATTTCCGAGACCACACGAATGGTATACGGGAAATCCTCATCACTGGGCATAACCGCTTGAACGCCGCGCTTGGCAAGTTTTCCGTGGCCGATCTCACGACGCTTTGGTGAACCGACAAATCCGGTTTCGCCGACGCAGTACGGAGGAAAGTTGTAATGCAACATGAAGGGCATACGTGATTCACCCGCGAGCGAATCGATGATTTGTGCGTCGCGTGTGGTTCCTAAAGTAGCGGTCACAATCGCTTGAGTTTCACCACGTGTGAATACAGCTGAACCGTGAGTACGGGGCAGCACACTGGTTTGAACCGATATGGCTCGAACTGTTGCTGTATCACGACCATCGATACGTCGCTCGCCGGCGATGATACGACGCCTCACAATCGATTTTTCAAGAGTGCTGAAAGCATCTTTCACATCCGACTCAGACCACCCCTCGACGCCCTCTTCGACAGCGAGCTCAGCAACGACTTTTTCTTTGGCCGCCGATACCATGTCCTGACGCGTCTGTTTTTCCGGTGTTTTGTAGGCAGCTGTGAGGTCCGCTTCGATGAACGAACGAACCTTGTCAGCAAGAGCGGAATCGACCCGTGGTGCTTCCCACCCCCACGATGGGTTGTTCACTTCAGTCGCCAGCTCGTTAATCGCTGCGATCGCTGTCTTGCAATGGTCGTGACCGAATACCACCGCATCGAGCATGGTGGATTCACTCAGAACATCGGCTTCGGACTCAACCATCAGAACCGCATCGTGAGTACCGGCGACAAAGAGATCCAGATCGGAGACTTCCATCTGCTCTCGCGTTGGGTTCAGCAGATATTCGCCGTCGATGTAGCCGACACGTGCACCACCGATAGGGCCTGCGAATGGCATACCGGAACAGGCTAAGGCAGCGGATGCACCCAGCATGGCTGGGACGTCAGGATTGATTGCAGGATCCATCGAGATGACCGTCGCGATGATCTGCACTTCGTTCATATACCCTTTCGGGAACAGTGGTCGTAGCGGACGATCGATCAGTCGCGACACGAGGGTCTCGTTCTCACTGGGACGCCCTTCTCGCTTGAAGAACCCGCCAGGGATTTTACCGGCCGCGTAGGTGCGTTCCTGATAATTGATGGTGAGCGGGAAAAAGTTCTGACCCGGCTTCGCGTCTTTACGACCCACGGCCGTCACCAGTACTACCGTGTCACCCATGCTCGCGATGATAGCGCAGCTGGCCTGCCGGGCGATTTCACCGGTCTGCAACGTTACCGTATCGGCACCGTATTGAAATGTTTTGGAAAATGCGGTCACTTGGATTCCTTAGCCATGATGGCGTTCGTTTCGCGGATGGACGTTTAGCGGCGTAGGCCGAGGCGTTTAATCAGATTTTGGTAACGGCTGGCGTCTTTCGCGTGGAGGTAATCCAAGAGCTTCCGACGTTGGTTGACCATGCGCAGCAGGCCACGTCGGGAATGGTGATCGTGTTTGTGCTCTTTGAAGTGTTCAGTGAGGTGAACAATGCGCGCGGACAATAATGCAACTTGCACTTCTGGAGACCCTGTGTCCGTAGAGTCGACCTGGTGTTCTTTAACAATTTCCGCCTTCGTTTCGGCGCTAAGACATGACATACACAGCCTATTTGGGATCGTTGTTGAGTTAACCCGGCATTGTAGCAGTTCCTTCAGATCTGGAGGACGCGTCGGGGGGCCCATAACCCAGAACCATTCCAGTTTCCAAGACCTATGAACTGATCCTGTGGGTTATAAATCCGTACTAGGGCCTCGGAGGGGTCGCTCGTTGCCTCGTGGCAAAGCGCCTCTGGCTGGGGTTCAACCGGCAGCGATGCTGGATTTGCGCCGGCCAAATCAGGCGTCATCCATTCGCCTTCCGCTGATTGACCGTTGCGGAACGCGGCCAATCCGGTGACTGAGAGTTTGGCGGCTGGCAAGTGATCGAGCCCGGTGTCCAGCGGCAGCAGATACTGCTCCGGATGCTTCGATTCTTCCAGTTGCGAAAGAGTGACCATGGGGGCATTCTGAAAAGGCGAGACGTGGGTTCGGCGCAGCGCGATCACATGAGCCCCGCAGCCGATGGCCTCACCGATGTCGGTCACAATACTGCGAATATAGGTACCTTTCGAACACTCCACGCGCAGAGATGCGGTGCCACTGGCAGCATCGAATGAGAGGACGTCGAGCCGGTGTACGGTGATATCACGGGCTTTACGCTCTACCGTGATTCCTTCCCGGGCGAGCTTATACAGTCGCTTGCCGTCCACTTTTAGGGCTGACACCATCGGTGGAGTTTGCTTTATTGCCCCTCGCAGCGGCGCACATACCGCCTCAAACTCGGCAGCGCTAAGCTGTGGTACCGGTCGCTGGTCGACGATCACACCGTCTGCGTCCGCGCTGTCGGTCGTAATGCCCAGCTGCAAGGTGGTTTGATAGCCCTTGTCGGCATTGAGAAAATACGGCGAAAGTTTGGTCGCCTCACCGAAACACAGCGGCAGCATGCCGGTGGCGAGTGGATCAAGACTGCCAGTGTGGCCGGCTTTTTTCGCGTGTAACAGCCACTTGGCTTTCTGCAAGGCTTTATTGGAACTACCACCAGCGGGCTTGTCGAGCAGCATCAGGCCATGCACGGCCCGCCTTTCACGACGAGTCTTTCCGCCCGCCTCAACGGCCAGGCTCATCCACAAACTCACCCTCATCGTCGCCTTCTGAGGTGGTATTGGATTTTACCGCTGAGTCGATCAAGGCCGATAGTTCGGCCCCTTTAGCGGCTGAATCGTCGAAGATAAATCGTAGTTGCGGCACGCTGCGACTGTTCAGGCTTTTGGCAATGCTGGAGCGCAAAAAACCACTGGCCCGCTCCAACCCTTGCTGTGTTTCAGGTGCCTCTCCAGCATCGATGAGAGTGTAATAGATTCGAGCCACGCCTAAGTCCCTGCTCACCTCGACCGATGCAATCGTTAGCATCGACGAGATGCGCGGGTCCTTCAGCGAGGTGCGAATAAGCTCAGACAACTCGCGCTGAATAAAGTCGGCAACACGGTTAGGCCTTGAATTCGAATCCGCCATTACAGGCTTCGCGCCACTTCAGTACGCTCGAACACTTCAATGGAATCCTTGGGCTGAACATCGGTGTAGTTCTTCACACCTATCCCGCACTCAGTTCCCATGTTTACCTCTTTGACATCGTCCTTAAAACGACGCAAGGATTCCAGCTCACCTTCGAAGATAACCACGTTTTCCCGCAGCACACGTATCGGCGCCTCGCGCTTCACCACCCCATCGACCACCATACAACCGGCGATTAGACCAAACTTGGGTGAAGTAAAGACATCGCGTACTTCGGCCGTACCCACAATCCGTTCGCGAATCTCGGGCGGTAACAAACCACCCGCACGGGCCTTGACCAGATCAATCAGTTCATAGATGACACTGTAATAGTGCAGCTCAATGTCCTGCTCCTGGATCAGGCGACGAGCCCGACTGTCGGCGCGCGTGTTGAACCCAACGAGAATGGCGCCTGAGGTCTCGGCCGTACTCGCATCAGATTCGGTGATACCACCAACACCCCCACCAATGACACGAACCGTCACCTCATCAGTCGAGAGCGCTTCTAGCGAATCACGAATGGCCTCGAAACTACCTTTCACATCGGCTTTGACAACCACGTTAACGTTAGGCGTCTCACCACTCTTGATTTGCGAGAACACATCTTCAAGTTTCGCAGGACGTCGTCCGGCGAGACGCTGATCGCGCTGTTTGCCTTCACGCAATTCGGCCAATTCCCGAGCACTTTTCTCATCCGCCGCTACCAACATCTCATCGCCGGCATTCGGAGTTGACGATAAACCCAACAGCTGCACCGGCGTTGACGGCCCAGCGGAATCGATTTGCTTGCCGTGCTCATCGAACATCGCACGAACTCGACCGGTGACCTGACCACACAACACCGTGTCGCCACGATTGAGTGTACCGTTTTGAACCAGCACCGTTGCCACAGGACCTCGGCCTTTATCCAGGGTTGCTTCGATGACCGTTCCGGTTGCGTTACCCTCGGCGTGCGCGACGAGCTCCAGCACTTCCGCTTGCAGACTTATCGCTTCCAACAACGCATCCACGCCGGTGCCGTTCAACGCTGAGACCGGCAAGAACGGCGTATCCCCGCCCCATTCTTCGGGAATGACATCGTGTTGAGCCAGCTCGTTTTTTACACGTTCTGGGTCGGCCCCCTCTTTGTCGATCTTGTTCACCGCCACCACCATCGGCACACCGGCGGCTTTAGCGTGCTTAACCGCCTCGATCGTTTGCGGCATGACACCGTCATCGGCCGCACACACCAGCACGACGATATCGGTGGCCTGAGCACCACGCTGGCGCATTGCGGTGAAGGCTGCGTGGCCCGGGGTATCAAGAAAGGTAATGACACCAGATTCAGTTTTCGCCTGATAAGCACCGATATGCTG
>CALFBL010000375.1 GCA_937951695.1 uncultured Granulosicoccaceae bacterium
CTCCAAAGTTTTACAATACGTTCATTCCTAGTTTTCACAAGAGCAGAATTCATTGAGTAAAGAGTCGGTTGGTTTTATCGGTTTGGGCGCGATGGGTGTTGGCATGGCGGCTAATATCATTAAATCGGGATTCCCCTTGACTGTCATGGGTAACACACGTCGTGAACCCGTGGAGCGGTTGGTATCCATGGGCGCAACAGAGGCTAAAACCGCGGCTGAGGTTGCTGCAGCCTGTGACATCGTGATCCTGTGCGTGACCACCAGTGAGGTGGTAGAAGGGTTGGTGTTCAACGACGACGGGTTGCTTGCGGGTGCGACAAAACCGTTACTGGTTATCGATTGCGGCACGTCAAAACCCACGTCGACCAAAAAGATTGGTGCAGCTTTGGAAGCCGCCGGTGGTGGCATGCTGGATGTGCCTTTGGGCAGAACGCCGGCTGCGGCTGAAACGGGAACCCTGAATATGATGGCGGGAGGGTCGGATAAGGATTTCGAACGGGCCAAGCCGCTGCTGGAAACCATGTCGGAAAATCTGTTTCATCTAGGACCGCTTGGCACCGGTCACACCATCAAGCTGCTCAATAACTCGTTCTCATTGTCGATGGCAGCACTGACCGCTGAATTGGTGGGTACGGCCCAAGCGGCTGGGGTCGATATCAAGCAGCTGCATCAGGTGATGTCAGCAGGTCCGGTTCGCAGCGATATTTTTGACTGGATGATGGCCAGCCCATTGGATGGGGATGAAAGCAAAATGCAGTTTTCGTTGTCGAACGGATTGAAAGATATCCAGTATTACCTGAAGTTTTCAAACGACGTGAACGGGTTCAACACCATCGCTAGTGCCGCCGAATCCTTGATTGCACCGGTTATCGCAGACGGGCACGGAGATGAAACTATTCCCGCGTTATGTCGGCACATCCCTCATCGTAGCTAAGAACGGTGTCGTTCAACATGAATGATCAAGACACTCCCATAGTCTGGCTGCGTGATCGGGACACCAAACAACCGTTTTTGGTTTTGGATGAAGCCGATAGCGTGGGTGTGGCCTTAAGAGCTTTGAAGCCTGGGGAGGTGGTAAACGGCCTTGAGGTGCTGCAGAGAATTCCAAAAGGTCACAAGATCGCGTTGACTAATGTGCAAACTGGCACAGCCGTCATCAAGTACGCGCAAACGATAGGTGTTGCAAGTCGTTACATCGGCGCCGGTGAACACGTGCATTCCGATAATTTACGGTTTGTGGATTCCACCGATGCGGTGATTACCGAGTTCGACAGTGTTGCTGTGACGGTTAACAGTACCGACACGTTCAATGGCTATCATCGAAAAAGTGGCCAGGTGGGAACGCGTAACTACATAGCCATCATTAGCAGTGTCAATTGCTCGGCAACGGCCGCTCACGCGATCGCCAATGCGTTTGACGACACCGCGTTACAAGGTTACGACAACATTGATGGCGTCGCTGCGTTCGCCCACGGTACCGGTTGTGGCATGAACAGTGACGGCGAAGGCTTTAACAATTTGCAGCGCGTTTTTGCGGGTCTAGCAACGCATCCCAATGTTGGTGGTGTTCTGTTTGTCGGGCTGGGTTGTGAAACTAGTCAGGTACAGTCGGTGTTGTCGGTGAATCGATTGCAGGAAGGACCCTTACTGAGAACCTTAAACATTCAATCGTGTGGCGGGCATCGAAAAACGGTACTCGCTGGCATCGAACGAGTGCAGAGTATGCTCGATGAGGTGAACGTGTGTACACGAAGTATCGCACCCGCCTCGGCGTTAGTTTTGGCCTTGCAATGCGGTGGCTCGGATGCGTGGTCAGGGGTTACGGCCAACCCTGCGCTGGGGTACGCAGCTGATCAATTAGTCAAGCAAGGCGGAACAGCGGTGTTAGCAGAAACGCCGGAAATCTACGGGGCAGAACACTTATTGATGCGACGTGCTTTGTCGGCTGATGTCGCCCAAGGCATTTTAGAACGCGTGCATTGGTGGCGTGAGTACGTCGCGAAAAACGACGGAACACTCGACAACAACCCGTCCCCGGGCAATAAGCTCGGCGGGCTGACCACCATCCTGGAAAAATCTCTAGGTGCGGTTGCCAAGGGCGGTACCACGCCTTTGGTGAGCGTGGTGCGATACGCTGAGCCGGTAAATAAGTCAGGGTTAGTGTTTATGGATTCACCTGGTTATGACCCAGCGTCAGTGACTGGACAAATATCGGCCGGTTGCAATCTGGTTGCGTTTACCACTGGTCGCGGTTCCACGTTTGGCAGTAAGCCTGCGCCGTGTTTAAAGATCGCTACCAATACCGACATGTACACACAGCTGGTTGAAGATATGGACATCAATGCGGGCACGATTGTCAGTGATGCCTGCAGTATCGCCGATGTGGGTGAACACATTTACCAACGCCTTTTGGCAACGGCGTCGGGTGAACGCACGCGGAGTGAAGAGAACGGTTTGGGCGACAATGAATTCGTACCTTGGCAGATCGGCGCCACGATGTAATCGGTTATCTATGGCGCATCCGATCAGCTTTTGGATGTCATAGTATTGGCAGTATGTGCGTAACTAACCAATCGAATTGCGCAGTATTCACCCCATAACATTGCACAACGTTACGTCTGGTAATGTTTCCGTGACGTGCATCACCTCTTACCCTCATACTTAAAAAAATAAGTACGCTCGGTCATCGAAATCGTCGTGCAAGAAACGCAATTTCTAGGGGTAGAACGTGTCATGCGAAAGTGTCATCACTGTGTTCAATGGTGTAATGGATTTGTGGCCGTTGCAGCGCTTGGTTTGTCGGTCAACGTAAACGCAGCGGGTCAAGCGCCAACCACGCCAACGATGTTAAGAGCCGACGTCAATGGATCATCGGTGTCGCTGTCGTGGTCGCGATCCAGCGACGATGACGGGGTCGTGGGTTACAACGTGTATCGAAACGATGAGTACCTAACGACGGTAACTGATGCGCAGTACACAGGCTCAATCGATCCGCAACGTTTGACGCAATTTTCGGTGGTGGCGTTCGATCAGGAACCGCGCAAGTTCTCGATAAGGTCCGATACGGTCTCTGTGCCCGAGTCTTTAGTCCCGTCCGACTTAACCATTCCACCGTCAACACCGAGTGGGCTCCGCGGGTCGGTGACGGGCAATCAGGTGCAACTGACCTGGACTGCGTCCACTGATGACGAGGCGGTGCGAGGGTACAACGTTTATCGAGACAATCAGTACCTGAGCACAGTGGCGACAACGGCTTGGACCGGTGACATAAATCCAGCAACGGTGCATCTTTGGAGCGTTGTGGCGTTTGATATACGAGACAATTTCTCGCCGCAATCTGACGCCATTCGTTTACCAGAAGACTCAGGATTTAATAGTTCCAGTGGGCCCAGTACGCCTGCGGGTTTGTCTGGTCAATGGGCAGATGGTCAACTGAATTTGACGTGGCAGGGTTCGAACGACAATTTTCGGGTATCCGGTTACAACGTCTATCGCGACGGTACTTATCTCACTACAGTATTCGACACCGCGTACGCGGCCAGTGAATCTAGCAACTCGCCACGCGAGTACAGCGTTGTAGCGTTTGATGACGACGGGAACTTCTCTCCGCAATCGGCTGCGACCACGATACCTTCGCAAACTGGCCAGGTTGACCGCGATCAACCGCCATCGGTTCCATCCAATATTGCCGTTACAACCCAATCGCAAGGGAATGAAGTACAAGCGATGTTGACATGGCAGGACTCAAGCGATAACACCCGCGTTGCAGGTTACAATGTTTACCTCAACGATAGTTATCATGCCACGGTGTTTGATAACGAATTTTCGATGAGACTGGCGCAAAGAGATGTGGTTGCGTTCAGTGTGGTCGCGTTTGATCCTGACGGAAATTTCTCTCATCGTTCGGCCTCAGTCCGAGTCTCAAATGATGCCAGACCGGGCGTCAACACAGCGCCTTTGGCACCGACGAACTTGTCGGGTACCTATCAAACTAATGGATCAGAGTCGCGTATCGAGCTGCAGTGGACCGCGTCGAATGATGATTTGGGCGTCGCCGGATATAACGTGTATCAGGATGGTGCCTATATCGCAACGGTTTTCAACACCGCCTATGCTACCAGCGTGCCGGCGGGCAGTTCCGTGGCCTTTCAAGTGGTGGCGTTTGATGTCGAGCAATTGTTTTCCCCGTCCTCAGAACGTCTTGAATTGCCCGATTCGGGCAACCGTGCTCCTGTAATCATTGGGCTGGAAGACCAGTTCATAGAGGCGGGGCCTACATGGGAGTTTGTGATTGCACCAAGCGATCCTGACGGCCAGCCACCCGGACTGTTTATTTCAGGCTTACCGGTGGGTATGCAGTCGGTGGATAACTTTGACGGCACCCGTTCACTGCGCTGGCGTCCGCTGCAACCGGATGTGGGTGTTCACCCCATAAGCATAAAAGTGATTGACGCGGAAGACACCAGCGTGACGACCGATTACACCCTCAACCTGCACGTGCGCTTGCCAAAGGATCTGTCGATCATTCCGAACTTTCCTCCCACCATCGATGCCGTGGGTGAATACGTGGTGCGCTCCGGCGATTCGTTCTCCATGCGCGTCAAAGCGGTGGATGCCAACGGCACGGTGCCGAACCTCACATTGCTGACGGACCTGCCGGGATCAACTTTTAAACAACATTCGGATGATCCGCGTATTCGTGTGCTGAGCTGGCGCCTACCCCCGGGTGAGACCGGTCGGCGCACGATTGAGTTTCGTGCCACCGATGCCGATGATCCGTCGATGGTAGCAACAGGTTCAGCCACCCTGGACGTACGTGATCCGGATGAATTTATTCTCAGTGGAACCCGGTTGCGTGAATCGGCCAACACGCGTGGTTTGAAAATTGGCTACGCGTCGTTGTTGGAGATCAGTGAGCAGCCCGATGCTGCGCTGTATCAATCCATCGCGGCAGACGAATTTAATATCGTCACGGCTGAGAATTCGATGAAGTGGGGCTACATCAACCCAGCGCCTGGCAAATTTCGTTGGCAAGATGCGGACAAGCTGGTGCAAACCGCGAAGGATGCCAATCAGGATTTGCACGCCCACGCGCTGGTCTGGTACACGCAATTACCCGGTTGGGTCATTAATTCAAACGTCGGTGAGCGCGAAGCGTTGATGAACGACTTCATCGATGTAATGGTGTCACGCTATAACGATGATGTGGCAGTTTGGGACGTCGTCAACGAGGCGCTGGCCGATGACGGCACCATGCGGCGCTCCATATGGTTCGAGGCTATGGGCGAATTGCACATCGACAAGGCGTTCCAACGCACAAAAAGTGCGGGGGCCACCGGTGAGCTTATCTACAACGACTACGATGTGGCTATGCCGGGGCCGAAATCCGATGGCTTGATCGCTCTGGTGACACGGCTGGTCGGCACCGGTGTGCCCATTGACGGTGTGGGATTCCAGATGCATCTGGACGCGGATTTCACCGACTTTTCTGGGGTGGCCGCAACGTTTCGAAAAGTACGTGACTTGGGTCTGGATATCTACATCACGGAGCTGGACGTCTCGATGCGTGAAGGGCAAAACGAGCAGCAGCAGGCTAATGTGTACGCCGAAGTGCTCGCTCTGTGCCTGGCTGAGCCAAACTGTCAGGCGATCCAAATATGGGGTTTTACCGATCGCTACTCCTGGCGTCGTCAGTATGATCCGTTAGTGCTGGACAGGGGCTATCAGGCGAAACCTGCCTACGGCGCTCTACAAGAGGTATTCTTGCGCTAGCACCGGTAACTGCGAGTAGGGCCCTGTTGTGATTCATAACATCAGTGAGTATTTAGCGAATCACGGCGAGCTCTATTACACTTTGCTGGTCATCAACAGCGCGCTGATTGTGTTAGCGCCTTGGTTGATACGATCTGTACTGGGCAGATTAAGGAAAGAACCTCGCGGCGAGGCCGACCTGCCTGAGAATTTCTGGGTCAACGTATTACGTGGACTGAATGTATTGCTCATCGTAATGTTGGGCTATCTGCGTTTCTTCCTGAGCAACGAAGTCAGGGGTGTTACCGACAATTTCGGCGTTAAAGTCGTATCGATTCTTCTGGTTGTCTACTTAAGCTACTTGGTCGCGAATCTGTTCAGCTGGGTGATGCTGCGCCGGTTCGGCAAATTGATTCAAACCGGTAGTAAACACCGCTATGCCGATAGTTATGCGTCGCGCATTTTAAGCCTGTTTGGCGCGGTGTTTATCTCGATCATTGCGGTCATCGGTATTGTTGATATCGCAGGCTTTGGAGGTTTGCTGGAAGCCGGTGGTGCGATCGGCATCATTGGCGTGATGCTCGCGCTGACGCAAGGCTCCTGGGCACCAGATATCATCAGTGGTCTGATCATTCTTAACACCAAACTGCTGAATGAACGAGATGTGATTCGAATACAGGAGAATGGGGAAGAATTGTACGCGGTGGTTCATCGCACCCGAGCTTTCCACACCGAATTGCTCAGCCTGGTTGATAATCATCGGTTGATGATGCGTAACTCCCGATTGCGCGATCAAACCGTGCACAACCTGTCCAAATTTGCCTCGGCCAAAGGGGTGCGGGAGAATTTACGGTTCAAGTTGGGTCATGGGCTGATGCCACAGGAGGTTCGCGCGATGTTCAACCAAGCGTTTGAGCTTGCTCAGACGGAAGGGCTGCCGATCGAATTTCAGCATACTCTGGAGATTCGGTTACAGGATGTTGGCGATCACGCTGTTGAATGGTCCATTCATTATTACACCAAAGACGTCTCAACGCTGATCGCAACCCGGCAGGCATTTCGTGAGCAGGTTCTCACGGCGGCCACCGCTCACAGTATCGATTTGTCCACACCGTTCACGGTTTCACACAGTTCGACGTCGATTGCTTAGCCTGAAACCCACGAATTGGTCAGTTATCGAGCGCTCAAGCCGTTAAGTTTGGGAGAACACGGATAGCTGGGTTTAATGAATCACTGGGTTTCAATATTTAGTCGCCGCGAATGGTTGGCGATGCTGACAATACTGTGCTGCACCATAGCGGCGTCGTTGTACGCAGGGTATCGCATCACGTATTTGCAGGAATCCAACCGGATTGGAGAATCCGCCGGCGCTATCGTCCGAGATGTGGATCGCGCGGTCAGTGAAGCAAAAGCGGTTTTAAAAACCTTGACCGCCTTGCACAACGATGAGGATGACGATCCCAAAAGTTTTCGTAAACGATACGCTAATCGGTTTTTAAAAGAGAATCCTGCGATCGCTGCTATGGGTCGATTTAACCATGCCGGTCGTGATTGGTGGCCGGTCACAGCGGTAGAGTCCGCCGATGAATACTTGCAAGCTATCGTTGGGCTGGACTTGGCTAAGTTCGAACAAATTCGCAGTGTGCTGCCTACATCCATTGCTATCAATAAAGTCGCTGTAACCATTGCTCCCACTAATTCGGAAAATAACTACAACCTGATTTTTCTGATACCCGCCTACGATGAGAGTGCGATGCAAGGATTGCCCGACGATCTGGCGAAAGCCTTTATCGGTGGTTTCTGGTCAACGTTTTCGTTTGATCCGGTCTTGACGGGATTGTACGCCGATGTGGAAACAGCGCAGGCGGATCTGTACGTCAACATTACCTATTCTGAATCACTGGGTGATGATCAGGCAGGTTCGACCATGGAGCAAGTGTATTCGGCACACTTCCCCTCCAGTCATAACGCCTGGGCGTCAGATTTGTTTGATCCGGTAGAAAAAACCCGGCTAGTCGCATTGGGTAGCGGCTATTTACAGGTTCGCGTCACCGGCAAGCCTGCTTTTACCGGTGTTGCGATTCTGGTGGGTGTTCTACTCATCGCGTTTTTGATATCAATTTACATGGTCTGTCTTGCGATCGCCTACAACCGTCGTCGTTCTAATAAGGAAAAACTTACAGCGTTGCAGGCCGTGACTCGCGAACGGGCCAAAGCCGAACGCACATTGAACAGCATTTCTGAATCCGTGGTAGCGCTGGATGAACACTTCAACGTCGCCTACATGAACGACGCGTGTATGACGGCTTTGGGTGTTGAGACTGAATCGGTATTAGGTCAGCCCATTGATTCGCTCACCAATCTGTATGACATCGATAACACGGGTGCTTTGTTTGATGTGACCGCTGCACTAGAACAATTGGGCTTGGGTGAAGGTGCCAAGCTTGATGTATTGGTCTACGACCATAATCGTGTTGCGCGAGCCATGCAGTTGTCGATGACCAATTCAAAAGAACGTCAGTATGAAGCTGAGCGTTACACGATTGTTTTGCGCGACGTATCGGCCGAGCGAGCTCTGACTCGTGAGCTCGAGTATCAGGCGAACCATGACTCATTGACTGGCGTCTGGAATCGTTTCTACTTCGAGAATCGATTGAAAACACTGGTCGACGGCGCGCGGCGAAATCGCGTCACCCATGCGTTGGTGTATATGGATCTCGATCAATTTAAAATCGTCAATGACACCTGCGGGCATACCGCTGGTGATCGATTGTTGCGCGAGTTGACCAGTAACTTAAGTGCGGTGCTGCGCCCAGGCGATGTGTTAGCGCGATTGGGTGGGGATGAGTTTGGGTTATTGGTGATCAATGCGTCAAATGAAGATGCAGAACAGGTGGCAGAGCGCGTCTACGGATTCTTTCAAAATGCGATGTTTTATCATCAGAGTAAAGCCTTTCCGGTGCGTGCCAGTATCGGATTTGTGCCAATCAACGAAATGAGCGGAAATCTGGAGGATGTGATGTCCGCCGCTGATATAGCGTGTTACACGGCGAAGGATGCCGGCCGCAATGCCTTGAACTTCTATTCAGAAGAGAACTCGCACATCGCGCAACGTCATCAGGATATGAATTGGCTACCGCGCTTACAGCGAGCGCTCAAAGACGATCATTTCCAGGTACTGGTGCAGGCCATTGCCGAGACGCGAACGAAAAAGATTACTCACTATGAGTTTCTGCTGCGCCTGGGTCGCCCGGACGGTGCGGTGGTCACACCGATGCAATTCATACAGGCTGCCGAACGTTATGATTTGATGAAGGACATCGATCGGTGGGTAATTCAAGCGGCCACCAAGGAGATTGCCGAGCATCATGAAGCCTTGGGCGGGGAGTGCGGTTATTCGATTAATCTATCGGGTCAATCGGCGGCCGATGAAACGTTATTGCCGTTTATTGAGGAATGCTTACAGAAGTCGGGTGTACCGGCATCGTGTATTTGGTTTGAGATCACTGAAACTGCTGCCATCACGCATTTTCAAGTCGCCGTTGAACTGTTTCAGAAGCTACGCTCGATGGGCGCGAAAGTTGCCCTTGATGATTTTGGCAGTGGCTTGAGCTCGTTTGGCTACCTAAAGAATCTGCCGGTGGACGTGATCAAGATCGATGGGCAGTTTGTGAAGAATCTCGAGCACGATCACATTGATCGGGAAATGGTCAGGGCGATTCATCGTGTGGCTCAAACCATGGGCATCTGTTCCGTGGCGGAGTTTGTCGAGTCGG
Organism: uncultured Granulosicoccaceae bacterium; assembly: GCA_937951695.1. Classification (GTDB taxonomy): domain Bacteria; phylum Pseudomonadota; class Gammaproteobacteria; order Granulosicoccales; family Granulosicoccaceae; genus Granulosicoccus. Next base: position 9,528 of record CALFBL010000375.1, read on the forward strand.
AAAATTCTTTGGCTCAATTGGCCGAGATCGGTGTGGATCTAGCACAGGGTTATCACATTGCACGGCCGTGCACGCTGTCTGAGGCGATTTCTCACTATCGATCACAACGCCAGCACGGGGATGACGAGCCAGGCACGGGATTGTCCAGCGTTGCTTAGGGGTGATATCATCTCCCGATGATATCTGCTTCTAAAGCACTGACGTTGTTGCGCGAGGGCAACGATCGTTTTGTGCGCAACGAATTTGACCAGAACGTACACGATCTGCGATCCCCTTGCGAAAACTTTACTGTTAATCAACACCCTCATACCATTGTGGTGGGATGCTCCGATTCCCGAGCGCCCGCAGAATTAATCTTTGATCAAGGCATTGGCGATTTATTCGTGGTGCGGGTTGCCGGCAACATCATCGCCCCCTCACAGTTAGGCAGTGTGGAGTTTGCCGCCGCCGAATTCGGCACTCGCTTGGTCGTGGTGCTCGGTCATACCCATTGTGGTGCCATCAAGGCAACGGTGGATAGTCTGCAACAGCCGGGCGTTAAAAACACCGAGAACGTTGCCTCAATCGTTGCGCGCATCCAACCGGGTATCGCAGAGCTCGTTAACGCAGACGATGGCGGCGATGACGCCAAGCTGCATTATTTGGCTATGTGTGCGAACGTTCGAGCAGGCGTTCATCAGGTGCGTACCGAATCGCCTCAGCTGGCCTCTCTGATCGAATCCGACGGTCTGCGCATCGTCGGGGCTCACTACGACATAGAAAACGGTGAAGTGGAGTTCTTTGACGGTGTACCGTTGCAGTGACCTCAGCACGAAACGGCCTGTTCGTTTTGGGCGTGGTGATGGGCTCAGTGGTGTACGGATCGTCGATCCTTTCCGCTTCACCAGTGCGGGCTGGCCCACGGGGTTCTCGAAACCGCGCGGCTTATGAGTTCTGGGTACATGTCCTTCGAAGCCATTGATTTTTCGCTGCAGTTAACGCATAACACGCACTTTCCAATCCGCATATTTGCTCAGGTAATGCATGAGTCTGGCTCGCGTACAGTCATTGTCAATCAGTTTCGGTGATAACCCTGTGTTGTCCGAGGCCTCCTTCGCCATCGATCGGGACCAGCGTATCGCGTTGGTGGGTCGAAACGGCACGGGCAAATCCACCTTAATGAAACTGCTGGCAGGCCTGCAGCAGCCCGATTCGGGGGAGGTGGTGTTTCGCC
>CALFBL010000376.1 GCA_937951695.1 uncultured Granulosicoccaceae bacterium
GGTGTCGTAGATAAAACCACTCAAGGGGCCTTGTCACGGGCGCAATTGACCGAAATGCTCGATCAAGCGGTCTAAAACAGGCTGAAAGGCCGGTTTGGGTGACTCGTTCAGGGATGCACGATCACCCTGGCATCGACAGTCGACTGGTACCATTTATGCTCATAAACCGCTTAATCCGCTGATAAGTAGATCGATTTTTGCCCGCCGAGTCGGGCTGAGCCCCCGATTGATCAGTCTTGGTAGACGTAATGTATATTGCGTGCTAACGTATCGTTGAATACACAATCGCGGTTATGTCGCTAGAGCGCGCCGCCGATCAATCTAGTACCCCACCACTCAATCAAAAATCCTGAAAGAACAGCCACGCGTCCTGCGTGCATTTCCAAGCGCATCCGCGCCGAGTATTGCTTTAAATGTCCATGAACCTTACCGACCTGAAGAAAATGAACCCGACCGCGCTGATTGATTTAGCGCAATCCATCGGGATCGATAACATTGCTCGCCAACGCAAGCAAGACATGATTTTTGCGATTCTGAAACAGCAGTCGCGAAAAGGCGAAGATATTTTCGGCGGTGGTGTGGTGGAAATTCTTCAAGATGGGTTCGGCTTCTTGCGTTCTGCAGACAGCTCCTACCTTGCAGGCCCTGACGACATATACGTCTCTCCCAGCCAAATTCGGCGCTTTTCGCTGCGTACAGGCGATACGGTTGAAGGCAAAATTCGCCCGCCAAAAGAGGGTGAGCGCTACTTTGCCTTACTTAAAGTTGATGAAATAAATTTCGGGCCTCCGGAGCAGGCGAAGAACAAAGTCTTGTTTGAAAACTTAACGCCGTTGCATTGTAACGAGCGCATGAGTATGGAAATTGGTAACGGCAGTACCGAGGACATCACCGCGCGCATCATCGATATTGCAGCGCCGATTGGGAAAGGACAGCGAGGCTTGTTGGTATCGCCGCCAAAGGCCGGTAAAACCTTGATGCTGCAAAACATCGCGCAAAGTATCGCCGCCAATCATCCCGAATGCCATTTGATTGTGTTGCTTATCGATGAGCGTCCGGAAGAAGTCACTGAGATGCAGAGAATGGTAAAAGGGGAGGTGATCTCCAGTACGTTCGACGAACCTGCCAGCCGACATGTGCAGGTGGCCGAGATGGTCATAGAGAAGGCGAAGCGTTTGGTTGAACATAAAAAGGATGTGGTGATTCTGCTCGACTCCATTACTCGTCTGGCGCGTGCTTACAATACCGTTGTGCCTTCGTCGGGCAAGGTGTTAACCGGTGGTGTTGATGCCAACGCGTTGCATCGTCCCAAGCGTTTCTTTGGTGCGGCTCGTAACATTGAAGAGGGTGGCAGCTTGACTATCGTTGCAACCGCGCTGATTGATACGGGCTCGAAGATGGACGAGGTGATTTACGAAGAGTTCAAAGGCACCGGCAATATGGAATTACACTTGGATCGGCGTATTGCCGAAAAGCGCGTTTTCCCCGCTATTAACATCAATCGCTCAGGCACACGTCGCGAAGAATTGATGATGGATCAGGAAGAGCTGCAAAAAGTTTGGATCTTGCGTAAGTTCATTCACGCCATGGATGAAATCGAAGCGATGGAATTTCTGCTAGGACGGTTGCAGCAAACGAAAACCAATAATGAATTTTTTGATGCAATGAAACGATAGGTTTGGCCTGCTGGCTATCGGGGATTCAACTAGCCATTATCGGATCGTTCAGATCGTGCGACGGCTCGATGACCGATGTCGCGTCGCCACCGTGCATTAGGCCAATGAATTTTTGCGGCGGCTTGTTCTGCTAATGCTTTGGCTTCACTGATCGTTTTGGCCCGTGCCGTAACGCATAACACGCGTCCACCCGCGGTCACTGTTTTGCCGTCGTCGTCGTCAACAGAGGTTCCGGCGTGAAAGACTTTCGCCCCTGTCATGCTGGCTTCACTGAGCCCGTGAATCTGCTCACCGCGACTACTGCCAGCGGGATACTTATCGGCTGCCATGACAATACCCAAAGTGGTGTCCTTCGACCAATCGGCTTCAATGGTGTCAAGAGTTCCATCCAGCGTTGCTTGAAACAGCGCAACTAAGTCGCTCTCCAGACGCATCATTAAGGGTTGTGTTTCAGGGTCACCCAAGCGTACGTTGTATTCGATCACCCGCGCGTTACCGGACGAGTCGATCATCAACCCGACGTATAGAAAACCGGTAAAGCTCGCGCCGTCTGCTGCCATGCCAGCAACAGTCGGATTTACGATGTCCCGCATGACGTGTTTGTGCACGTCCGCCGTGACCACCGGTGCCGGTGAATACGCACCCATACCGCCTGTGTTCGGCCCCACGTCGCCCTCATCGCGAGCTTTGTGATCCTGACTGGTGGCGAAAGGCAACGCCGTCTTACCATCTACCAGACAGATGAAGCTGGCCTCTTCACCGACTAGGCACTCTTCGATGACCACACGAGAGCCGGCAACACCGTGTGCACCGTCCCGTAACATATCCTGCACCGCTGCCCTAGCTTCGGCATCGGTTTGTGCGACGACCACGCCTTTACCTGCGGCTAGGCCATCGGCCTTGATCACGATGGGAGCCGGGTGCGATTGCAGGTAGATCAGGGCCGCTTCACAGTCGTCAAAGGTTTTAAACGCAGCGGTTGGAATCTTGTGCCGAGTCATAAATTCTTTTGCGAAGTCTTTACTGCCCTCGAGCGCCGCGGCTGCCTGAGAGGGGCCCACAATGGGTAAGCCTGCCGTTTTGAATCGATCCACTAGCCCCAGCACTAGCGGCGCTTCTGGGCCCACTACGGTCATGGCAACGTTGTGCGCTTTTGCGAAGGCTTCCAGCGCGTTGATATCGCTGACATCAATGCCGATCGTGTCGACACGGGGTTCGGCACTCATGCCGGGGTTGCCCGGCGCCACTGTGATTCGTTCAACCTGTACTGAGGCGGCAAGCTTCCAGGCGATGGCGTGCTCACGGCCACCGGATCCAACGAGTAGAATATGCATAGCAGTTTACTTGGGGGCGACTAGGGGTTATCGATGGTGAGGGCGTATTCTACCTCGATGCCCGAATCATCGATCTCACTAAATTAGTCGCCAGCGCGTCGCAATTTTCTAGAACTGACCGCCGTTGATTTCAAGCGTTTGCCCGGTGATATACCCTGCCAGCGAATCACTGGCTAAAAACACGAAAGCCGGTGCGCAGTCGTTGGCCGTGCCCAAGCGTTGCAAGGGTATTTGCTGTCGCGTTTTTTCCAGTTTTTCAGTCGATGAATAGCGTTGGTGAAAATCGGTATCGATAACGCCAGGCGACAGTGCGTTCGCGCGAATCTGTGCCGGTGCTAGCTCACGTGCTAACGCTTTGGTGTAGGTCGAAACAAACGCCTTGGTGGCCGAATAAATCGATGATCCCGGACTGCCGCCGGTGCTCGCAGAGATCGATACAGTATTCACAATCGCAGCTGAGCCATTGGCTTGTGCGCCAGCTGTGAGCGCTGGAATAAGTCCTCGAGTGATACGAACCACCGACTCTTGGTTCAATGAAACGATGTGTTCGTAGTCCGCATCGCGCAAAGTGTCAGCGGGGAAGCGTCCCACCATGGTGCCGGCGTTGTTGATCAGCACGTCAAGTGCATGGCTGTGGTCGCTGACGAATTCAACGAAGGCTTGATGCCCCTCGCGTGTGGTGAAGTCAGCGCACATGCCGTGAATGTTAGCGTGGGGTTTGGTGTGGTGGGTACTACGGCCCCAGTGGGCGCATACCGTTGCGCCAAGCTCTGCAAACAGCGTCGCCGTCGCCTTGCCAATACCGGTGCCAGCTCCGGTAATCGCAACCGTCTTGTGTTTAAACAGTTCGGTTGAGAAACCGGGGTTCATAGTGGTATTCACCTGCTCGGTGCAAAACTAGCTGCGCTTTTAGTTAGCCGGGTACAGGATTTCCTGCCCAATGAAGATGGTACTGCCGCTGATGCCGTTGGCTTCGCGCAAGGCACGTACTGAGGTGTTGTAGCGTGCTGCGATTTCTGAGAGGGAATCCCCCGAGCGCACAACATGAATCAGAAAAGGTCGCGCTGGCTGTTCATCTTCCACCGGTACCGTTTCAACAACGACCGGTAGTGAAGCGGTCTCGGGCTGCGGGTTGAGCTCCACGCTAGAACTGCCCGCGGTGGCGATGCTCGTGGTGATCAGGTTACCGTCATCGCTGTTGACCGGTGAAGCAGGCGCTTCAACGCGGGTGTTCGCCAGCACCGTGGAGGTGTTCACGTCGCGGGTGTTCTGATCCCAGCGGTAGATGGCGGCACCGAGCCGTGAACTTGATACGACGAGTATAATTAGGTCAGACTTCGCGATCACAATCGACAATTCCAAAAAAAGGCAGCAATCTGTTAACGCATGATAACGCGACAACCCTTGCGGTTGGGCCATTAAGCGCAATTTGCCATAGGGTATAGGTCAGAGTCGCGGTTGGAGTACGGGTTTTTTGTAACAAGCCACACTTCTTTGCAGGTTTGTTGGTCTGTTTCTCAATCACGAGCACGAATACCGCTGATTCGACCGTGTTCTGGCGTTTACAATCGGTGGCTTGCTCACGTGGTAATCAGACGATTGCGCGGTGTTCAGAACTTGGCCACGCGATCCAATAGTGCAGCCCCTCCCATCGCGGTGGCTGCCAGTATCGGCCTGATGCGACGATTGCTTGGGATTGGTCCGGTGGGTAGTTGCGCCAGTTTGTGAAAATCATCACGATCCCCTGCGATGGCCTTGCCCACGGCGTGGCCGCAGAAATTGGCTAGGGCAACGCCATGACCGGAATAGCCGCTGGAGCTATACAGGCCGGGCTCAATCTCGCGCACGCTGGGCCATCGACTGCGCGTTATCGCCAGAGTCCCGCCCCAGGCAAAGTCAAACCGCACGTCCTGCAGCGATGGAAAGACCGTCGTCATCGCTCGCCTGACACGGTTGGAAAAATGTTTGGGGAATCGGTAACCGTAGTTCTCTCCACCTCCAAACAATAAACGATTGTCCACGCTGCGGCGAAAGTAATTCACCACATAACGCGAATCAGCAATAGCGGCATTGCTCGGGAGTAGCGAATGAATGCGCTCTCCCAGCGTTTCGGTTGCCACGATGAAATTGTTGATGGGGATGCTATCGCTCGCAGCTTTTGGCACCAGAGCGTCAAGGTAGCCGTTCATGGCGCAGACCACAGTCTTGGCGATGACTTGGCCGTGGCGTGTGTGCAATCGGTATCGGTGCCCGGAGGTCAGAATTTTTTCCACCCGAGTGACCGCACTGGTTTCAAACAGGGATGCTCCGCACTGCTGGGCAACATCAGCGAGTCCGACGGCCAGTTTTAACGGATGCAGGTGGCCTGAGTTGCTCTCGTAAATGCCAGCGACGTAGCCGTCACTGCGAACGTGCGCTTGCAGTGCCTCACGATCCAGAACGCAAAGCTGCGCGCCAGGGTGTTGATCGTTAAAGGCATTCGCTTCACGCTCAAGTTTTGCAATAGAGGTTTTTTTGTGCAATGTGTTGACGATTCCGGGTACGTACTGGACATCAATGTTGTGGGTTTTGCATAGGTCTAGCACGTGTTCTTTCGCACGTTCGGCGAGCGCCCAGTACGTTTGTGAGGCCTCGAGTCCGAGTTGTTCTATCAGCTGTTCGTGGCGATTAAATCCCGATCCCAGCTGGCCGCCGTTGCGGCCCGATGCGCCCCAACCAATGCGATGCGCTTCGAGCACGTACACAGAAAAACCCGCCGAAGCTGCGCTGATGGCTGCAGACAGCCCAGTGTAACCGCCACCGATGATGCACACATCGACGTCAGTAACGCCACTAAAGGTAGGTAATTCAGTAATGTCGGTG
>CALFBL010000377.1 GCA_937951695.1 uncultured Granulosicoccaceae bacterium
GATGTCGCGGCGATCGGCGACTATCAGGTCTTAGGGGAATCGATCGATGATGCGGCCGGCGAGGCGTTCGACAAAACCGCGAAAATGCTCGGTTTGCCGTACCCGGGGGGGGCGCATCTGGCGGCACTGGCCCAACAGGGCGACCCAAACGCTGTCGCCTTACCTCGACCCATGCTCGATCGCCCCGGTATGGATTTCAGTTTTAGTGGCTTAAAAACCGCGGCCATTGTCCAACACCGTAACTGGGAAGCAGGCCTTGCACACCGCGACGACGACGCCTTGGATGATGCGCGCCGCCGTTGGTTATGCGACTTGGCAGCCTCATTTCAGGAAGCGGTGGTGGACACCTTGCTTCGTAAAAGTGCGCGCGCACTAAAGGCAACCGGTCACCGCCGGCTGGTGATATCCGGTGGCGTCAGTGCGAATCGTTTGCTGCGCCGCCGGGTCGATGAGCTGTGCGAGAACAACGGCTGGCAGGCGTTTTACCCAGCGCTCGAGTTTTGTACCGACAACGGCGCCATGATAGCCATAGCCGGCGCCTACCGCTTGGCAGATGGTCAAAACGACGGCCAGACGGATGCACACGTTGATGCGCCAGCTGGGTTTCGCATCAGGCCTCGCTGGCCGTTGCCTGAGTTATCCGGGTTGCGTAAGCCACCAATGTCCGTCATTGCTTAAGTTCGTTTGTTGCCGATGGTCGGTTCACTGCCATTGAGCAATCGTGCGATGTTGCTGCGGTGGGTGCAGTAAAGCAAGCCCGCAATCAGCAGCGATAACACAGCGTATGTGCGCTGTTGCTGCGAAAACCAGAACAACGGCAGCAATGAGAAGGTAATCAGTGCTGCCAACGACGAGCGTTTGCACAGATAAGCCGATAATCCCCAGCAAGCGGTAGCAATCAAGCCTGCAATCGGGTGCAGACCGTAGGCAACGCCGAAGGCTGTGGCGACCCCTTTACCGCCCTGGAAATTGAAAAAAATCGGATAGAGATGACCGAGCAAAGCGCCGAGCCCTACCAGTGCGATCAATGTCGGATCGTCGCTGAACCATTGAGCGACTGCAACGGGTATCAAACCTTTTGCCAAGTCGCCCGCCAGGGTTAGGGCGGCCGGTTTTTTGCCACCAATGCGCAGTACATTAGTGGCCCCGGGGTTACCCGACCCGTCGCTACGAGGGTCTGGCAGGCGCATTGCCTGACACACTAAAATAGCGGCAGATATGGAGCCAATGAAATACGCCAGCACACTGGCAACAAGAGCGGATAGCACGTGTATGGATCCTGTAATGATTAGAGCAACGAAGCATGAGTGTACCGATTGATGGCTGTTGATGAGTTCGCTACGGAATCGATCGATCGTTTGATGTTTGCCCAGCGGCGGGCGCGGGAGCGAGCGCGGCTGCGGGGGCTGAAAGCGGACGAGGCGGTGCTGGATTTTATTAGTCAGCAAGTGTTGGAGCGCTTACCGCTGCTGTTGATTCAACCGACGCGGTTACTGGAGTTGGGCTGTCGAGGCGGCGAGCAGTTTGCCGCGTTAGCGTCGCTGTATCCAGACTGCGTGATTCAAGGGGTCACGCTCGACGCTTCGGTAGGCGAGGCTGCATCTAGAGCCGCGGACGGTTGGTTGAACCGTTTGAGCGCGCGGGTGCACGCGTTCGGTGGTGGGCGCGGCTTGGGGCAATCCTCGGATCAGCGAATTGTGTCGGCAGATCCGCACGCATTGCCATATGAGAACACTCAGTTCGATCTTGTCGTCTCAAATTTATGCCTACCGTTTTGCCAGGACCCGAAACAGGTGTTTATGGAAGTGGCGAGGGTGCTGCGCCCGGGTGGGGCATTTCTATTTACGAGTCTGGGGCCAGATACCTTGTTGGAATACCGACGATTGTGGGCCAGGCACGACACTTATCCTCACGTGTCCGGTTTGATGGATATGCACGACTTGGGCGATGCGATGTTAGGCGCTGGGCTGGCTGATCCCGTATTGGATCGTGACACCCTACGACTGGATTATCCCTCAGTGGCCGCTTTGGAAACCGAACTGCAAGTGTTTGGCTTGGTGAATCTTGCGTGCGGGCGTCGTCGCGGGTTGTTGGCACCGCAGCTCGTCTCGCAAATTCACCAAGAGTCGGCGCCTTTCTCCGTTGGGCTTGAGTTGGTTCATGGGCATGGCTGGAAAGCGGAACACACTCGGACCGGAAGCACGAATAATGATGAGTTCAGGATTCCTGTCGGTGAACTGAAAGGTTCATGGAAGCGTTAAACTTAGCGTTGGTTTCCTGAGAAAAATCGCTCGTTCGGCTAGAATTAGCTGGCTGGGAGCCGATCCTTTGAACGATAGAGGCACGCACCTCCGATGATCAGTGAACAAGTGCTTGCTGCGAACACAGTGCGGTTTGTCGTTCAAGGTAATCAGTCCATGAGCTGGAAAGCCAACCTCTGGCTAGCCGGTGCCTTGGGTGCCGTCGTTATGGGCATCGCGCTGGCGTTAGCCAGTCAGGGGTTGTGGCTGGTGATTCCGTTCGCTGGGGCTGAAGTCGCACTGGTGCTCTACTGTTTGTACCTGACGGTTAAACGGCTTGCGCGCAAGGAAGTCATTACGGTGGCCGAGGACGCCATCAAGTTGGAATGGGGCGAATCGCAACCCGATAGGCGGGTGGATTTACCCCGGCATTGGACGCGCCTGAGATACCACTGCCCAGACAGTGAGTTTGAAGTGGGCGTATTGGAAGTGGCCGCACATGGCCGTCGGTACGCCTTGGGGCGGGCACTGGGACGCACTGAGAAACGGACGCTCTACGACAAATTAAAGGTCTGGTTGCCGCAGAACTCGCGGCCAGACGATGCTTTTTAAGTGTTGATTTTTTAGTTTTAGTTTTAGTTTTAGTTTTAGTTTTAGTTTTATCTGGAGAGATACCGTATGAGGTTTGGCATCATTCGATGGATGCTCATCGGGCTTATAGCCACCGTTTTACCCAGTGTCGGTTTGGCCGAATGGGGTAACGTAAACATGCCTAAGGGGGTGACTGAGATCAGCCGCGAGGTGCATGGTTTGCACATGACGATCTTCTACATCTGCTGCATCATTGGTGTGCTGGTGTTCGGTGTTATGTTTTATTCGATTTTCAAGCATCGGAAATCACAAGGTGTTAGGGCGGCAGAGTTCCATGAAAGCACCACAGTGGAAATTCTCTGGACTGTCGTCCCGTTGGTCATCCTGATTGCCATGGCCATTCCGGCAGCTCGTGTACTGATCAAAATGGAAGACTTTACGGGCTCTGAAATGTCGATCAAGGTCACCGGTTATCAGTGGCGCTGGCAGTATGAGTACCTCGACGAAGGGATCTCGTTCTACAGCCAGTTAGACCCCGAGCACAACGCAGCTCGGCAGAAGGATTCCGATGTCGACCTTACTCAGTTTGATAATTATTTAAAAGAAGTCGATAAGCCTCTGGTGGTTCCGGTCGGTAAAAAGATTCGCTTTTTGCACACCTCGGCTGACGTCATCCATTCCTGGTGGGTACCTGCGTTTTCTGTCAAAAAGGACGCCAACCCAGGTTTTATAAATGAGAACTGGGCGCTCATCGAAGAGCCTGGTGTTTATCGCGGCAAGTGCACAGAACTGTGTGGCCGCGATCACGGTTTTATGCCAGTGGTCGTGCATGCGCTACCACAGGAAGAATACGATCAATGGGTCAGTGAGCAGCAGGACTTAATGGCGGAAAACGCGTCCCAAACGGATCGCCAGTGGACTAAAGAAGAGCTGATTGCTCAGGGTGAGAAGGTCTACGGCGCCAGTTGCCTCGGTTGTCATCAGGCGGAAGGCCAAGGCATCCCCGGTATGTTTCCTGCCATTGCCGGTAGCCAGGTCGCCACAGGTAATATCGAGACTCACATCGAAACCGTTATGCTCGGTGTTCCGGACACCCCGATGGATGGGTACGCTTCAAAACTGGACGACATCGACTTGGCGGCGGTCATTACCTATCAGCGAAACGCTTTTGGAAATAATCTGGGTGATACAGTGCAGCCCTATCAAATGAAGTCGTTACGACAAGGCCTGAATCAGAGTCGAGCAGTCGTGCTCGATCAATTCGACATCACTCGAGGAGTCAACTGATGAGTTACGCTGACACCAATGAAGACGTACACCACGGTGATCACGATCATCACGGTCCCGCTCCGGGTTTGATGCGTTGGGTCACCACCACCAACCATAAAGATATCGGCACTTTGTATCTGTGGTTCTCCCTCATCATGTTTTTCATTGGTGGCGCCATGGCGCTGGTGATTCGCGCCGAATTGTGGATGCCGGGCATTCAGATCGTGGATCCGATGTTCTTCAACGCGATGACCACCATGCACGCAATCGTGATGATCTTTGGTGTGGTGATGCCTGCGTTTGTTGGCTTGGCCAATTGGATGATTCCGATGATGCTGGGTGCGCCGGATATGGCATTACCGCGGCTGAACAACTGGTCGTTCTGGATCATGCCGTTCGCGTTCACCATCATGCTGTCCACGTTGTTTATGGATTCAGGTGGTCCTGCAGGCGGTTGGACCTTATACCCACCGCTTTCATTGCAGATGGGCGACAGTTTTGCGTTTGTCATCTTTGCCATTCACTTCCTCGGCATATCGTCGGTGATGGGTTCGATCAACATCGTGGCCACCATCTTTAACATGCGAGCCCCTGGCATGAAGCTCATGCAAATGCCCATGTTCGTATGGACTTGGTTAATCACAGCCTTCCTGTTGATCGCCACCATTCCGGTGTTTGCAGGGGCGGTGACGATGCTACTGACCGATCGCTTTTTTGAAACCAGTTTCTTCAGCGCCGCTGGCGGTGGGGATCCGGTAATGTACCAGCACATCTTTTGGTTCTTCGGTCATCCCGAGGTCTACATCCTGATCTTGCCAGCCTTTGGCATCATCTCCCATATCATCCCGACATTTTCGCGCAAGCAGTTGTTCGGTTACGATTCGATGGTCTACGCGACAGCTTCGATCGCCTTTCTGTCGTTCATCGTTTGGGCTCACCACATGTTCACCACGGGTATGCCGCTGGCGGCGGAACTGTTCTTTATGTTTTCCACCATGATGATTTCGGTGCCGACGGGCGTGAAGGTGTTCAACTGGGTGGCCACCATGTGGCGAGGTTCGATGACGTTTGAAACACCGATGCTGTTCGCGATCGGGTTTGTCATTATGTTTACCATCGGCGGCTTGTCCGGATTGATGCTGGCGATTACGCCTGCGGACATTCAGTACCACGATACCTATTTTGTGGTTGCGCACTTTCACTACGTGCTTGTCCCGGGCGCTATCTACTCAATCATGGCATCGGTGTACTTCTGGATTCCGAAGTGGACGGGCAATATGTACGATGAGAAACTGGGCAAGATCCACTTCTGGGTTTCAACGATTTTCGTCAACGTATTGTTCTTCCCGATGCACTTTGTGGGTCTTGCCGGTATGCCTCGACGAATCCCGGACTATAGCCTGCAGTTCGCAGACTGGAACATGATCGCCTCCATCGGTGCGTTTGGTTTTGGTTTCAGCCAGTTGATGTTCGTCTATATCATCATCAAGTGCGTCAGAGGTGGTGAGAAGGCAACCGGCCAGGTCTGGGAAGGAGCGCGTGGTCTGGAATGGACAATCGATTCACCGGCGCCGTACCACACCTTCGAAGACTCACCAATTATCACGTCAGATACGGTCACGCGCTAAGCGCGTGATCGGCTGATACAGATAAACTTGCTTGATGAGTAGCTTAATGAGTGACAGCACACCGCGCGGCTTTTTTCGCAGATATCGAATGCCGATTTTGCTAGGCATCCTTGCGGTGTGTCTGTACGCGTTTAGTATCCTGTACATCGTTTATGGCAAGGGTCAACTTGCATGAGCGACCCCAGACCAGCAACATCGAAAATGCATGCGATCGTCGCCGGCAAAATGTTGGCTCTGGCAATCGGCATGTTTGGTTTTGGTTACGCGATGGTGCCGTTGTACGACATTATTTGTGAGGTCACCGGTTTGAACGGTAAAACCGGTCGCGTCTCGGTCGCCGAGGCGGCAGCTGCGAAAATGGATCCTGACCGGGAGGTAATCGTCGAATTCACCTCCACCATCAACGCGTCCGGCGCGTGGGAATTTCGTCCGACAGAACGCACCATGATCGCCAAGCCGGGGCAGACCTACCAAACCTCTTACTACGCTGAAAACCTCACAAACCGAACCACTGTGGGGCAGGCGTCACCGAGCGTGACACCGTCTGCAGCTGCGAAATATTTCAATAAAACCGAGTGCTTCTGTTTTACGCAACAGTTGTTTGAGCCGAACGCATCAAAAGACATGCCTTTGATCTTTATCATTGACCCGGATCTGCCGCTGAATGTGGATCGGATCACTTTGTCCTACACATTTTTCAACTCGCCCGATTCCACGGCCAGTTTGAGTTCTTCTTTAATCAGTATTGCACAGGAAATCAGCCAATGAGTACCGCGACTGACGGCTATTACATTCCCCATGAGGCCAAATGGCCGATTGTCGGATCCATCGGTCTATTTACGACCTTCTGGGGATTAGCCAGTTGGTTCAACGGCTCAGGGTTGGGCCAGTTTACGTTTTTTGTGGGCATGGCCATCATGGTGTTCATGTTGTTTGGCTGGTTCTCAACGGTTGTCGGCGAAAGCCAAAATGGCACCTACAACGGTCAGGTGGATACCTCGTTCCGCATGTGCATGAGCTGGTTTATCTTCTCTGAAGTCATGTTCTTTGGGGCTTTCTTTGGCGCGCTTTTCTACGTGCGTAACTACTCAGGCCCTTGGCTCGGTGGCGAAGGCGCGGGTGGGGCAGACGTCACCAACGCGGTGCTTTGGTCTAGCTACGACTATGTGTGGCCCACAGACGGCCCAGCGGACATCGGTGGCGGCTTCCAGTCAATGGGTTGGTTCGGCTTACCGTTGGTTAACACCTTGTTATTGTTGTTCAGTGGTCTCACCTGCACCATCGCGCATCACGCCATAAAAGACGGCGACCGGGAAAAAATGGTTCGCTGGTTGGGTGCAACCGTGGCACTGGGGCTGATCTTTACCGGTGTTCAGGCATACGAGTACTACCACGCCTATCATGCGTTAGATCTGAAACTGTCCAGTGGTATCTACGGATCCACTTTCTTCATGCTTACCGGTTTTCACGGCTTTCACGTTTGCATGGGGGCCATCATGCTTGCGGTGGTGATGTTCCGCGGCATGAAAGGTCACTTTACTGCGGAGAATCACTTTGCTTTTGAAGCCGCTGCGTGGTACTGGCACTTCGTTGACGTGGTTTGGTTAGGTCTGTTCGTCTTTGTCTACATCTTCTAGATTGCGGGCAAATCTGTTTGCCTTAGCCGGGTACTGAAACCGCACTCGGTCTGCATGCTTTGCAGATCGGGTGCAGCAAAGTAACTTCCGCACCTACCACCGCGCCCGTGTCGCGCTCGCCGATCAATGGTTCAATTCTGAACCGGCTTGCTTTGAATCGCGGGGTTTTGGTTGACGTCGATCACCCCCGTAGCGCCTGCGATCATGATGATGATGATGATCACGATGGACAACCCAATACGTACTGAGAGTGCGTTAACGGTGCGCCTGGTCTGGCCCTTGTCTTTCACCATATAGAACATGGCTGAAAACAGGCTGATGACCGTGAAACCAAGTAGAAGCAGTACAAT
>CALFBL010000378.1 GCA_937951695.1 uncultured Granulosicoccaceae bacterium
GGGACGCGCCTCCACCGCCTGGAGCGGACGCAGGCGCTGCCGGTGGTGAACAATCCGCGCAGGCTGATGATGCGGTAGACGCTGAGTTTGAAGAGGTGAAAGAAGACAAAGCCAGCTAAACCGCGGGCTAGGTTTTCGTAACGCGGTAAGAACGGGCCCGGGGGATTGTCTCCCGGGCTTTTTTGAGTTAATAAGGTACGGTAGTAAATTTCACCATGGCAAAACGCGATTACTACGAAATTCTAGGTGTTGATCGCAGCGCAGATGAGGCGACGCTAAAAAAAGCGTACCGTCGTCTGGCTATGAAGTACCACCCCGATCGAAACGCTGACGATGATTCGGCGTTGGATAAATTTAAAGAAGCCAAAGAAGCGTTTGAGATCCTGAAGGATCCGAAAAAGCGTCAAGCCTACGATCAGTTCGGTCACGACGCTGTGAACAACCAGCCCGGCGGTGGTGGCGCGGGCGGATTCGGTGGCGCGGACATCAACGACATCTTTGGCGATGTATTCGGTGACATTTTTGGCGGTGCAGGTGGCGGCTCCCGAAGTCGTGGCCCTCGGGTATATCGTGGCGATGACTTGCAGTACAACCTCGAAATCAGCCTCGAAGACGCAGTCGCTGGTACCACCACTGAATTAAAACTTCCAACCCACGTTGCTTGCGATGCCTGCGACGGCAGCGGTGCGAAACGCGGCACCTCTCCAAGCAATTGCCCCACCTGTCACGGTAACGGTCAGGTGCGCATGCAGCAAGGCTTTTTCTCGGTGCAACAGCCGTGTCCGGCTTGCAGAGGAAAAGGCAAGGTCATCACCGATCCGTGCCCGAAGTGTCGTGGCCAAGGCCGAACGCAAAAAGACAAGACTCTGTCGGTGAAAATCCCGGCGGGGGTGGACACCGGAGACAAGATCCGTTTATCCGGTGAGGGCGAAATGAGTGAAAGTGGTGGCCCTGCCGGGGATTTGTACGTTGCCATCAGCGTTGCTCCACACAAAATTTTCACGCGTGACAATGCAGACCTTTTATGTACGGTGCCCATCAATTTTGCCACCGCAACCATCGGTGGCGAACTGGAAGTGCCAACGCTGGAAGGCAAAGTAAAATTGAAAATACCTGCGGGTACCCAGAGCGAAAAAACCTTTCGCTTGCGCAGTAAGGGCGTAAAGCCGGTACGTGGCGGTCCGGTAGGAGATTTACTGTGTAAAGTTCGCGTCGAGACGCCGGTGGGTTTATCCAAACAGCAGCGTGATTTACTGATGGCGTTTCACGAGACCATCAGCGGCGATAATGCGCAAAAACACAGCCCGCAAGCGCACAGCTGGCTCGGTGGTGTGAAGCAATTCTTTGATGACTTGCGCAGCTAGTTTAATGTCGAATTTTAGTCAAATGGTAATCCCATGACAGGGATTATGTTCCTGGTGCTTCTGGGCGTGGGGTATTTGATCTACCTCACGTACGGAAAAAAACTCCTCGCCGAAGGCCGAAAAGGGCAGATCAAAATTGCCGTCATCGCAGGTGGGCTATTGATCCTGTTTGCTGTGGCGACCGGCCGAGCCAACGTCCTGCTGGCGCCTCTTGGCGCTGCTATGGCACTGTTTACTCGTTTCCAACGTTACCTGCCGTTTGTGGCGAAGTTCTTCCCGCAAATCAAAGCCTTTATGGGGGATCCGAACGCCGCCGTTGGCGCAGAGACCGACACTGGCTTTGGCTACGGGGCGGGTGGGCCTGCGGGTCAGGGCGGCGCAAGCTCAGGCCGATCGCGCATGCAGACTGCCACTCTGGTGATGATTTTTGATCACGCATCGGGCCAGATGAACGGCACTGTAAAACGCGGTCAGTTCGAAGGCTATAGCCTGAACGAGCTCTCGGTGGGGGAGTTAAGAGAACTTTTAAAGTACTGCACTCGAGCTGACCCCGAAGCGATGCGGTTGTTGAACGTGTACTTGGGGCGTTATTACAGCCAGCACTTCGGTGGCGCACGCAGTGGCCCACACGGTGGTGGGTCGGCCGGCGCTGGAGCCGGGCCCGATGGTTCGGGTTCTTCCATGCACAACGGCGACATGAGCGAGCGTGAAGCGTATGACATTCTGGGCCTCGAACCTGGAGCGACGAATGAGCAAATCATCGCAGCTCACCGATCCTTAATTGGCAAGATGCACCCGGACAAAGGAGGCAGTACCTATCTGGCCACGAAAATCAACGCGGCTCGCGATCAGCTGCTGCAGCGCTAATGCGGCAAGAACAAGAATTAGTCGACACCGCTGTGGTTTCCTCAGCTTAGCTTTAGGTACAGTTCAACTAGAATCTTTGGTACCCGTCTTAATTCACAAGCGCCAACCTTTTTTCGTTCACTGACACAGCCACACCTTTACGGATCGCTCGCACCGATTGTGCGTTTCAGTACTGGCAGCTTCTGTGAACGCCCTGAGCCAGACACAGCTACGGCCCTGGCCGCAGCGGCACTCGGTTGGCTTGGTCGATGCAAGAGTCCCCTGTTAATGAATCCTACAACCTTATCCAGACTGCGTCGTGAGTGGTTTGGCAACGTTCGCGCCGATGTGCTGGCAGGACTTGTCGTCGCTTTGGCGCTGATCCCTGAAGCGATTGCCTTCAGTATTATCGCAGGTGTCGATCCGAAAGTCGGGCTCTACGCCTCGTTCTCGATCGCGGTTATCGTCTCCATCACCGGTGGGCGCCCTGGCATGATCTCAGCGGCCACCGCCGCCACAGCGGTGCTGATGGTGACGCTGGTGAAGGACCACGGCCTGCAGTATCTACTTGCGGCGACCGTGCTCGCAGGCGTCATACAGGTCATTGCCGGCTTGTTGAAGCTGGGCTATTTCATGCGCTTCATCTCAAGGTCTGTCATGACAGGCTTTGTGAACGCACTGGCCATCCTGATTTTTCTGGCGCAATTGCCTGAACTCACCAATGTGCCAACGCTGACCTACGTTATGGTCGCCGGCGGTCTGGCCATTATCTACCTGCTGCCACGAGTGACTAACGCCGTGCCATCCCCCCTGGTGTGCATCATCGTGTTGACTATCATCTCGCTTGTGATGGGGCTGGATCTTCGCACGGTCGGTGATATGGGAGCGCTGCCCGACACCTTACCCATTTTTCTTTTACCCGATATCCCATTGAATCTTGAAACCCTGATGATCATCCTGCCGTATTCGCTGGCGGTGGCAGCGGTTGGTTTGCTCGAATCCCTCATGACAGCTTCCATTGTCGATGAATTGACCGACACGAAAAGTGATAAGAACCGTGAGTGCGTGGGCCAGGGCATTGCTAACTTCTGCACCGGTTTTATTGGTGGAATGGCGGGGTGCGCGATGATTGGTCAGTCGATCATTAACGTGAAATCCGGCGGACGTGGGCGCTTGTCGACATTCTGCGCTGGCATCTTTTTGTTGATCATGATCGTGTTTTTGTCCGATTGGGTCAGCCTGATTCCTATGGCAGCACTGGTTGCCATCATGATCATGGTGTCGATTGGGACCTTCAGCTGGACGTCCATCGTGAATTTACGTTCCCACCCGCGTAGCTCGTCCATCGTGATGCTGGCAACGGTGGTAACGGTTATCGGCACGCACAATCTCGCCATCGGTGTGGGCGTTGGCGTGCTGCTCTCGGGTATTTTCTTCGCCTGGAAGATCGCGCAGTTGTTCCGCGTCACATCCACTCTGTCAGACAATGGACTGACTCGAACCTATATGATCGAGGGTCAGCTGTTTTTCGCCTCCGTCGACGATTTTGCCGATTCATTCGACTTCAAGGAAGCGCTTGACAAGGTCATCATCGATGTCAGTGACGCCCACATCTGGGATATCTCCAGTGTCGCTATGGTAGACACCGTGGTTTTGAAGTATCGTCGGGAAGGTGCCGAGGTTGAAATCATCGGTATGAACGAAGCCAGTAAAACCATTGTTGATGACTTGGGTGTACACGATAAGCCCGGTGCGCTCGACAAGCTGTTGGAGCACTAGCCATGAGCGAAAACAAAAGTCCGGACGGACACACCGGTTCCAACCCCAGGTCAAATCCTGCTGTCGATGCTGCGGCAACTCCGAGCGCGGGCCCTGGCGCGCACCGGGACGCGAACGATCAGGATCCGAGTAGCACGCGAGTGCTGATGCTGGTTGACGGCTCGATCTATTCCGAGAGCGTGTGTGATCACGCCGCTTGGATAGCCAATAGCATCGGGGCAGCCGTTGATGTGGTGCACGTGCTCACCCGTCGTGACGGTGCGAATGAGCGTAAAGACTTAAGCGGTAGTATCGGTTTAGGTGCTCGCAGCAGCCTACTCGATGAGCTCAGTGAACTTGATGTTCAGCGTGCGCGTCTGGCTCAAGAGCACGGTCGGCACATTCTTGATGATGCCAAAGCGCGATTACTGGCCGATGGCGTGAAGCATGTGAGCACACGAATGCGCCACGGCGAAATCGCTGAAACCCTATCGGCCCTGGAAGCAGAAGCTGCGGTTGTGGTTATTGGCAAACGCGGCGAAGCGGCTGATTTTGAATCCTTACATTTAGGCTCGAACCTCGAACGCGTGGTTCGCCAAACACATAAACCGGTGCTGGTGTCGTCCAGAACCTTCAAACCCATCAAGCGTTTGATGGTGGCTTACGACGGCGGTAAGAGTGTAGAGAAAGCGATTGATACGATGGTGAGCTTGCCAGCGTTGCAACATCTGGAATGTCACCTACTGACAGTCGGCACGGTAACCTCCACACTGAAAAGTCAATTGCAAGACGCTGCTGAACGTTTACGCAGTGTTGCATCGTCAGTAACCACCGATAGACTCTCTGGTATAGCCGAAAAGGTGATTGCTGAGCAGATTGTTGAGCGCAATATCGATCTATTGTTGATGGGGGCTTACGGGCACTCGCGGATTCGCAGCCTGTTGATTGGCTCGACCACCACTGAGATGCTCAGGGCTTGCCAGGTGCCGGTGGTTTTGGTTCGCTGAATGGGTTGTACTTTGGCCGGAGCTCAAAGCATAAGTCAGCTTGGTTCAGTGGACGCCAGATACTCGTCTTGGACGGCTTCGCAGTCGCATCCGTGCGGGCTAAAGACCTCTGAATCAAGTTGACTCACGCTTTGATCTTCGAGTTTTTCATAGTTGCTTTGATGTCCCTTTCGCTCGTTTTCACTCGACTGTTGGTTGGATGTTTTCAAATCGACGAACATAGGGATTGTGCACTTTGGCCTGTTGTGGCATTTGGGCAAGGGCGGTTTCTGCGCTGCTTGTGGAATTGAAGCTGCCATGGACCAAGGCGAACCATGTTCTTCCATTTCGATCATAAGCGTAGATTGAGTTGGGTTCTGGCAACTGGCTTTGTTCTAAAAATGCTTCCACGGTTGATTTATCGGTTGAATTGTAGATGTGGATCGTATGGTTTCGCGGGGCCTGGGCTTTGATCCATTTCGTCTGTTCGGATAGGCTATTATTTTTTACTGGCTCGCGTAGTGACTCAGTGGTGGGGGCGGTTTGAGTCTCTTGGGTTGCTTGTATCGTTGGTGTTGCTTGTATTGGTGTTGTTGGTGTTGTTGTTTGGGTCGTCAGTTGTTGCGTTGAAGGCTTTGATGCAACAGGTGCTGCCGCCTGACTTTGAGTTTCTGTGTTAGGAGCTGAAGTGGCTACGCTGCTGTTAGTTTGAACCAACGATTGCTCTTTCGCTAGTTGGCTTGGCGGACTGGTGGTGAGTAATGGTGGTAAAAACTGCCACATGAACAGAGCAAGATAGCTGGAAAATAGCGCGACAATACCTGCGCGACGTCCTGAACGCATAAGACGTAAAGGTACGTCTTCGCGAAACTTTTTAAACGGATTGATGTGCTCGGCAATGAAAGCAAAAATGACGTAACTGAATACGATAGGGGCTATCCAGATCGACATTGAAATTTCTCACTTACCTATATGTTGAAGAACTGTGTCCGCGAATACCAATATTAATGTGGATATTGAAGTAAGTCCAAAAAACTATCCAAAATGCGGAGTCCAATCGCTACCCGTTCTTTCAACTGAATCGTTCGATAGTGCAGGGGACAAAACAGCATGGAGGGTAACCCTAATTATTGGTCCGAAACTGAACCAATAATGGATCAACTGAATTTTGTGCTGTCACGGTGTGGGCTTTCGTTTTGAACTAGCGATTATCTAGCTCGACTGAATTCTTGATTGTCTCAGTCAGCGATGTCAATAAGTACCGATTTTTCGAAAATTACCGCGTTTGCTAAATTTTTAGGCGGTCGGTATGTTGATGGCATCGATAATTATTGGTTTTCAATTAAACAAATCCAGACAGTAGAGGCAACTTCTGAGTTTGATCTGGTTTGATTTCAGCCAAAAAAAACAGCGACATGAGATTCTCATGTCGCTGTTAGAATTCGAATGGGTACTGTGTTGAGAACCCAAGATTACGTTGGTGTAAAGCTTAATCTCCATCCAGCCTTACTTACGGCTGACTGCAGTTATCAATAACACTTGGGCAGAAAGCCTGATAACCATCAGCCCATAACGCAGACATTTGTTCGCCTGACCCATTCAATTCGATCAGAATGGAGTCTGATAATTCAGGATCTGGCTGAATGCGTAAAGAGCTGGTGTCTTGTGTGGCAAGAAAAATTTCACCGCTTCGCCATTGCGGCGCTTCAGCGATTGGCTGTGAGTCGACCGATTGCACCGACGCACTGGCAAAATCAGGGGTCGAAAATATCTCAAGCGGGGTCCCCAAGTCAGACACTGGAAACGAAGGTACCGAGAACACACTGAACGCATCGTCGAAAAAATCGTAGTAATTGTTTGTGAAAGACAAATTCAGAGCAACGCTGACGGGTTCGAAGTTTGACTCAGTGTTAGAGACTTGCATATCCGCTGTGAAATTTGCGCCGTGCTGGCGAAGTTGTACCAGCGCTGTTGAGCCGTCCAATAGTTGAATGAAGCCCGAATTGTCGGTCGGGAAATGGGTGTTAGTACCGCTGCGCTGCCAATCAGTGATTGTCAGTGTTTCATCGTTGTCAGTGCCCGAGATGGAAAACGTGGTGTTTGTCCAAGACTCATTTTCAGTGTCAGGAAAAAATCGGAAAGCGCTCGAGAATTCACCATCAAGCTCTACCTTTTGCGGTGTTGGCATTGCATCAGTTGCGTCAACGGCCAGTTCTTCAGGCCCCTCTTCTGACGCTATCACGGAAGTTCTTATATAGGATTTGAAGGTTGCGAGTGTGTTAACTCGACGACCGCTAAACAGCTCAACAGTGCCGTTGTATGTTTGACCATCTACGGTGCAATTGCTGAAGTTAACGGTAGGTGCGTTGAGCGGGGCATCCGTGAATAAGAAAAACGTCAGCTGTAACGATCCACCTTCATCGCAAATAAATGCTTGCAGGGTTTCCGGGGAGCTGTTGTCAACCTCACCACCAATCTGAGCACCCAGAGTCAAACCTGACATCGGTTCGCCCCCATTCAGCACACTTAAACCAGCCGAGAATATCTCGTTCACTAGATCTTCTGCGCGAAGTCGCTCAGCGGTGAGCTGCGTCAAGTTGATCGAGTCGATGGTTCTCATCCCGAACGCTGCAAAGTTAGTTGAACTAATGCCCTCGACAGGTCCCGAGTCAAGGCTGTCGTCGTCCAACGTATCATCGTTTGTTGCGGTATCGACTACCGCGCCAGTGTCGGTAAGCGGGCCGTCGCCATTATCATCAGATGACGAGCAGCCGACGATCGACATTAAACACAGTGCCGCTGCAGCAGATTTTTGAGAGCTTGTGACGCGCATTGTATTGTTTCTTTGGCAGTCCTCGGTGGGATCGAATCTAACAAAGATCTAACATTGGAACGGGGCGATATGACCTAAATTCAAACTAATTGACAATAGAGCGCCAGTTTTCTGCCTGCACGCTGGGTCCGCCACAGTGCCCCAACACTCAAATGCAGACCGAATCAGAGATTAAGTTAATACCAAGCGGTTTAAATTACGACCGAAGAGCCGGTTTTCGAAGACTCTGAGAACCGACAACTAAGCGAATAGTGCGCACTGGTCGAACATGCTCACGCCCCGAGCTAAATAATTCTTAACAGCGACTGAACCTTAAGTACAGCGCAGTTAAGCAAAACCTTCCAATTCCAAATCATAAAAAGAAGTAGAGACCTAGGTGGGCAGTTTGGCTATGCACAGCGGTCTCGGCGGCAAGGAGGCCGCCGTGAAGCCTCCACAGACCGATACATGGCGTCCACTGTGAATAGCCAAGCTGCTATCAGGTCTCGGCCTCTACAAACAAGCCGACATCCCGCCATCCACAAACAACGTATGCCCGTTAACAAAACTGGAGGCGTTTGATGATAAGAAAATACACGCACCGACAAGCTCGGGCAAATCTCCCCAACGCCCTGTCGGTGTTCGCTTAGAGATCCAGGCAGTGAAGTCTTCGTCGGCTACCAACGCCGCATTGAGTAGTGTATCAAAGTATCCAGGCGCTATGGCGTTTACCTGCAGCCCATGCTGAGCCCAATCGGTTGCCATGCCTTTGGTTAAATTTGCCACAGCGCCTTTGGTGGCCGTGTAAGGAGCGATGCCGGGTCGGGCCAGAGCAGTCTGAATGGAGGCGATGTTGATCATCTTCCCTGCACCGCGCTTTATCATATGTCTTGCGACCGCTTGGCCAACATTAAATACCGACGCCACATTGGTTTGTAATAACTTATCGAACATCACAGGATCAAAGTCCTCTAATGGGGTACGGTGTTGCATGCCGGCGTTGTTGACCAGTATGTCGATTGCCCCGTGGACCGTTTCAAAGCCGTTCACGGCGTCGGCGCAGGCGCTGTGGTCGGTGACGTCGAAGGCCAGCGTGTGCACGGTTGCACCTTCAATGCTAGCGAGTTGCTTGGCGGCAGCGTTGAGTTTGGTTTCATCACGGCCATTGAGCACAAGGGTGGCGCCAGCTCGTGCGAGTCCTTCTGCCAAGGTATAACCAATGCCTTGGGAAGAGCCGGTGATCAGCGCAGTTTTGCCGCTTAGGTCGAAGAGGGTAAGCGTGTTGTCAGGAATCGTGTTCATAGTTACCAATCAGCTGCTGTGCCAAGAATAATGTTCGTGGTATGTTAGCGTTAACATCACCAAGTGTAGCGTAGAGTCCAAGCGTATGAAAGCCCTGATAATCCATGCCGCTCAAGATCTTCGAATCGAAGAGTACCCGGCAACCCATCCTGCTGAGGGCGAGGTGCAGATACAAATCGCAGTCGGCGGTGTATGCGGCTCGGATTTGCATTATTACCTTCACGGTGGCTTTGGTCCAGTGCAATTAAAAGAACCGATGATATTGGGTCACGAGGTGTCCGGGCATGTGGCCGCGATGGGCAAAAACGTTACTGGGTTTAAAGAAGGGGATCGGGTCGCGGTCTCGCCATCAAGGCCCTGTTGGAACTGCCGGTATTGTGCCTTAGGGCTTGCGAATCAGTGTCTTAACATGCGCTTTTATGGCTCGGCCATGCCGTTCCCGCATATCCAGGGGGCGTTCCGGCAAACGCTAGTTGCCGACGCAACCCAATGCGTCATCGCCAATGAAATAAGCGCTGCCGAAGCGGCAGTGGCTGAGCCACTAGCCGTGGTCTTGCACGCCACACGTCAGGCCGGTGACTTGGTGGGTAAACGCGTTTTAATCACAGGCTGTGGGCCGATTGGTGTGCTGGCGGTATTGGCAGCGCGTCGGGCGGGGGCTGCTGAAATAGTCGCAACCGATTTGTCGGATAACGCACTGAGCTACGCAGTCACAGTTGGTGCTGATCGCGTCATCAATACTCAAACCGAATCCGATACGTTGGCAGAATACACCGCTGATAAAGGCTACTTTAACGCCATGTTTGAGTGTTCAGGCGCTAACGCAGCTCTGGTATCGGGCATTCATACGATGGCGCCTGGCGGGATAATTGTGCAGCTCGGGTTAGGCGGTGACATGAGCTTGCCGATGATGGTGATGACGGCAAAAGAGCTCCAGTTAAAGGGCTCTTTCCGCTTCCATGAAGAATTCGCTACCGCGGTTGAACTGATGTCCAAGGGTTTGATAGATGTCAAACCCTTGGTCTCCCACACCGTGGATTTTGATCAGTCAGAGCAAGCCTTCAAACTCGCCAGCGATCGTGATGTTGCAATGAAAACTCACATTCGGTTTCGCTAGCGTTACCATAATCTCAGCTTGAATCGATGCGGTTAGCCGCGTCCGATATAAGGCATTGAACTCGCCATTACGGTCATAAACTGCACGTTTGCGCTTAACGGCAAACCGGCCATGTACGCCACAGCGTCTGCAACATCAGACGTGGACATCGTCGGTTCAGATTTTAGCGACCCATCGGCTTGGGGAATCCCGCTACTGATCTCCTTGGTCATCGCGGAGGCGGCATTACCGATGTCGATCTGACCGCAGGCGATGTTGAACGCTCGCCCATCCAGCGACAGTGTTCGCGTCAGTCCAGTAATGGCGTGTTTGGAGACGGTATAAGGAACAGAGCCAGGGCGTGGCACATGCGCAGAGATTGAACCGTTGTTGATGATTCGCCCACCTTGGGGCGTTTGATGGCGCATTTGCCGAAAGGCTGCCTGTGCGATCATGAAAGCGCCGGTAAGGTTTACATCGATAACGCTTTTCCATTGTTCAACGCTGAGTTCGTCAATCGGCATGGCGGGCACATTGGTACCGGCGTTGTTGAACACCACGTCTAACCGCCCCAGTGAGCGGTTGATCGTATTCATCATCTCAATCACTGCGGATTCGCGAGTAACATCACAACTGAGCGCTGTCACGTGCTCAGGGTTTACGCACAGTGTTTTGGTCTCATCGAGGGCAGATTGTCGTCGACCACAGATCACGGTATGAAAGCCACGTTCCACCAGCGTTTGGGTGACCACTCGTCCAATGCCAGAACCCGCACCCGTAATGAGGGCTACGGGGTTGGTGCGGTTGTTGGTGGTATTCACAAGGTGTACTCCTTCTTTGATTCGTCGTTGCTTGGTGGTAATTAAGCGAGTCAGCGGCAGGCAGGCAATGAGCTGACCGGTCTTCAATAAGCGTCAAGCCAGCTGAGCCCTGCTTGTGTGGTCGTGCGCGGTTGATATTCTGCGCCAAAACAACCCGTCCAGCCAAGTGTTAGAAATTCGTTTAATAGCCAAGGGTAGTTTAGTTCCCCAGCGTCCGGTTCGCCTCGATCGTGAACGGCAGAGAACTGGATGTGACCAATGCGATCTTTTGCGTCAGCGAACTGGGTCACCAAGTCGCCACCGGTGATTTGTAGATGGAAACAGTCAAACAGGATTTTTAAATTGGGTTTATTGACCGCGTCTAGCGTACTTCGTGCCTCGTTCATGGTTGAACAATGAAAATTTGGCGCTGAACGCTGATTAATGGGTTCGACGAAAACGTTGATGTTTTTGGTTGCAGCTTTATCACAGGCAAGGGATAAGTTCTTCTGGAAAGTCTCCTCGCTGTCATTGGTTCGGCCGGTTTTCCCAGGTACCACGTTGACATTGGGGCAACCAATAGCGTCGGCATAAGCGATCGCCTCGTCGATATAATCCTGCGCCTCTTGCTCACGTCCGGGGCGCGCTGCCACGCCAAAGTCAACGGGGCCGTTAATGCCGAGCTGTGTGTTCAGCGACATCATCGTGAGCTTGTGCTCTTGCAGCGCTTGCGCAACGTCCGCTGCTGGCGTGTCGTAGGGAAAGTGACACTCCACATACTGAAACTTCGCCTCAGCGGCAGCGCGTAGCCGCTCGATCAGTGGCAGCTCGGGCCACAAAAACCCCACATTGGCAGAAAATTTAAATCGCTCGTTCATGCTCATACTTGCTCACAAAAAGCGAACGTAGCAAGGAGCGGGGACGACCATTACCGTGTTCGTATCCGTTAGTTCGCCGGTCTCAATGTTGCGATCGAACACGCGGATGTTGCCAGAATCTTGATTTGACGCGATCATTGCCCCACCGCATGGGGTGAGTGCAAAGTGGCGTGGAAATTTGCCACCGGTAGGTGTGATCGCCATCCGTTCCAAAGCTCCGTCGTCTTTTACAGCGAAGGTTGCAATGGAATTATCTCCACGATTGGAGACGTATAAAAATCGTGCGTCGGGTGAGAGTTTGATTTCAGAGACGTAGCTGGTGTTCTCCCGGTTATCGAGCGTGGATTCGTATTGAATCGGTTTCAAGCGCGCTTTTACGCTCGACTTATCCGATGCATCCAACGCAGCTACGCAGACCGTATTAAACAGCTCGTTGGAGATGTAGCAAATGTCCAACGTTGGGTGGATCACCATATGGCGCGGGCCCGAACCCGGCTCGAATTCTATGTGTGTCTGCGGGGTCAGGGTTTTCGTGGTCTCATCGTAGAGGTACTGGAATACCGCGTTCTCGCCCAAGTCAGGTATGAACACCCAGTCGTGCCAGAAGTGCGCACAATGCGCGTGTGGGCCTACTTGCCGATTCACCCAGTGATCTTCCCGATTCTCCACTTGTCGCCAGGCTTCAGTCGGGCGGTAGTATTGTTTGAAGCTCTGATGAATCTTGCCTAGGCGGCCGAGTGCGTCCACACCGCAGACATCGATGATGGCGTCCCAGTAGTTAATAATAATTGCTGCGTCTTTTTTGGGCGACAGAGCCAGATAGCAAGTGGATAGTCCATTCGCTTTGGTTTGCTCGGCTAAGCTCAGAGTGCCGTCGGAATGCGTCTCGTAACGTTCAACGGTACCGGTCGATTGAATCGTTTCAAGAATGGCGTACAGCGACTTGCCGTCGGGGTGCGGAATCAGCACAGCCGGGTTCAAGGTTTCTGTCACAGGACCGCTGGTCAACGACAGGTCTGCGTGCAAATTAACGGCGTGTATGCCTTTTCCCGCCGAAGGTGCGTGTGGTTGATGGGCCAGGGCGTCCATATCGCTGTAAGTGCCCACCAGAAAGGTGTAGTCGCGATCTATCATCGTAGTGGTCTCTATTAGGTCAAGTTGTGACTGGTGCTGGGTTTAACGGTTGTCGGCCGGCGTTTAACAAAAAATTCGCCGATAAAGCTGATGCGTTTCTGCCAGAATGGGCGGCTATCGAGACGATTTTTTAGCCCATGGGTAAAGACAAAAAAAAGGACAAACGGAGCCCGAAAGAGACGCGCAATCACGCTGTGATCAAACCTGGCAAAGGTGTCGTGCGTGCCAACGTCACCATCCAGCAGGTCGCTGATCGGGCTGGTGTATCGACGATGACGGTTTCGCGCACGCTGCGTAATCCGGGCGTTGTTGCCGAAAAAACACGCGTTCAAGTTCAGACGGCCATCGATGAACTTAACTACATTCCCGATTTGTCCGCGATTGCCATGTCGAGTAAGCAGGGCACAACCGTTGCGGTTATCTTGCCGTCCTTGTCGTTTGAAGGGCACGTCAGAACCGTTGACGGATTGTCCTCTGAATTGAGAAAGCGCGGCTTTCATCTGCTGATCAGCGATAATTTTTATTCGCTGCAACAAGAAATAGATGTACTCAGAGTGGTGCTTGGGCACCGGCCTGCAGGCATCGTCATGATTAACAGCGCTCACTCCGAGACGGGTCGGGAGCTCATAATCAAATCCGGTGTGCCCGTCATTGAAACCTGGGAGCTGCCCAGCGCGCCGATCGATTCGGTGGTGGGGTTCTCGCATCACAAAGTTGGCTTCAAACTCACCGAACACTTGCTGGCCTGTGGTTTCCAGCGCCTTGCATTTGTGGGCACAGCCGACGGCGTCGATCGTCGCGCCAACGAGCGATTGCAAGGGTTTATTGACTGCCTGAAACAATACAACAAAGAGCATCATCGACACGTCACCGTTGCAGACGCGCCGGTTAGCGTAGCTGCCGGCAAAGAGGGGGTGTCGCGAGTATTGGAAAAATATCCTGATACCCAAGCGATACTGACACTCACTGATCGCGTGGCTATGGGTGCGATGATGGAATGCCGGCGTCGAGGCATTTTGGTACCCGATGATTTGGCCATCGTGGGGCACGGTGGATTTGATTTTAGCGAGCATCTGGCCCCGTCCTTGACCACAACCCGTATCGATGGCTTCAAAATCGGCACCGAAGCTGCGCGTTTGCTGATGGATAAAGTCAATGGAGATACTGCGATGGACGAATCCATCCACATCGATCTGGGTTTTGACGTCGTCGTTCGTGAAAGCACACTCGGTAGCGCTGCAAATTCTCTGCGTGTTGAGGCGGAAAATTTAGCCGAAGCTGCCGAAGCTGCCGAAGCTGCCGAAGCTGCCGAAGCTGCCGAAGCTGCCGAAGCTGCCGAAGCTGCCGAAGCTGCCGAAGCTGCCG
>CALFBL010000379.1 GCA_937951695.1 uncultured Granulosicoccaceae bacterium
ATGCCTTGTCCGTTAGATTGGCGCCTATAAATCCTTTATCGAAGAGCATAATTCCGGCAGCGCCGACGCCCATCAATGCCAGCCCAATCCACACGCCAGATCCTAACAAGAAGAATAATATGACCAAGAAAACAATGGTTAGTGTGAAATGATCCATGGCTTATTCCTTCCGATCTTCAGGGGGCACTTCAATAATGCCTGTGTAATCGGTAAAAACGAAGCGCAGTAAATGATCCCAAAGGGCGATGGCGAATATGGCAGCGCCAATAGTCATGGACGCTTCGGGAATCCATAGCGGTGTTTGATCTTGACCCTGGCTGAGGAACTTGAATTTGTAGGACTGCAAATTGCGTTCAAGCGCTGCCCAAAAGAAAAAGGTCATGAATACGGCACTGATGCCGTAGCACCAAATTTCTGCGAAACGGCGAGTCTTGCCTAACTTGGCAAGAAACAGTGTAACGCGTATATGCGCACCGTGGTTCAGTGCATAGGCCAACGCAAAGAATACGGATGCTGCCATGCAATAGCCAGCATAGTTCGAGGCGCCTGGAAACGTTAAGCCCAGCCAGCGAGCGACCATTTGACTGCAAATCAGTACCAGTATTGCAATCATCGAAATGCCACCCAACACCCCTCCTAGGAAGTACAAACCATCGAGTATTTTACGGATACTTTTCATAGATTCTAGCTCCCATGATTGTCGAAAAATGGGGTTTGAAGGAGTCAAACCTAGAAGCTTGGCCCACTCATGAAATCACCAACGTCAAAGGCAGGGCGTCAGTGTTTCATGAGTAGTCCGGGCTAATAGACTTACTTACTTGGACGCACGGTAACTCTCAACGATAGCCGCGCCTGCATCACCTGCATCTTCAAGCCATTCGTTAGTCATGATCTCTCCGAATTCGACAAGCTCAGATGCCAACTGGTCACTTGGAGGCAACACTGTCATACCATTTTCCTGGAATTGCTGTAGATACCAGCCTGCAAGTTGCTCTGAACGAGCGGTTGCAGCGGCGCTTGCCAATTGACCGGCTGATTGCAGGCAGTTTTGTTCGTGCTCTGATAAGTCATCATAGGCTGACTTGTTGGCGAATACCGCATTGCGAGGTAGCCAAGCTTGCGTGTCATAAAAGTGAGTCAGTTGCTCCCATACTTTACTGTCGTAACCGGTTGAACCAGAGGAGACAAAAGAAGAGGCAACGCCGGTAGCCAATGCTTGCGTTAAGTCCGCTGCTTCAATTTGCACAGGGGACATACCCGCCAGTTCAGCCAGTCTTGCTGTGGCGGTGTTGTATGCACGAAATTTGATGCCTTCCATATCAGCGACAGAATTGACTTCTTGCTTAAAGTATAAGCCTTGAGCAGGCCACGGTGCGGAGTAAATCAATACCAACCCATCTTTGTCCAATGCACCGGATATAGCAGATTTAGAGGCATCCCAAAGCTTTTCGCTGTCTTGATAAGAGGTGGCTAGGAATGGGATTGAGTCGATACCATAAATTGGATTTTCATTTTGGTGTGCTGAGAGAAATCGCTCACCAATCGGTGCCTGGCCGACTTGAACAGCACGTTTTATCTCGTTGCCTTTGAAAAGCGATCCACCAGAGTGGATCACAATATTCAACGACCCTCCAGTGCAGGTGCCAACAGCTTCAGCAAATAATTTGCCGTACTCTGTGTGAAAGTTACTGTCGGGGTAGGCCATTGGCATATCCCAGTCTTTAGCGTGAGCGGTTGTCAAGGTGCCGCCGGCAATCAAGGTGGTTATTACAAGCTGCTTAAGCACTTTTTTCATAGTTCAATCCTCAGAGTTTTGGTGAGTAATTAGTTACTACATCATTCTTATGTAAATCGGTTTGGGGTGTACGCTGTTATGTCGTTGTCAGTACCTCCATTCTGTATGAGATCGGCAATGATTTTGCCGGTTTTCGGGCCGCTCGTCAGTCCTATATGGTGATGACCAAATGCTGCGAACACACTGGAATGACCAATTTCGCCGATAACCGGGAGACTATCAGACGGAGCAGGGCGATGTCCCAGCCATGTGTCAGTATCTTGGTAGGTCATATCGGGAAATGCTTCGTGGACCTTACGTCGTAGAAATGTCAACGGTTTTTGGGATTCTTTCTCATCAAGACCCCCAAACTCAACCACCCCGGCGCAGCGTAATCCGTTTGTCATAGGTGTTGCTACAAATTTACCCGATGCGATCATCAGGGGTGTGCGAATTTGTGGTGAGGGGGATTTAAATACGATGTGATAACCGCGTTCGGTTTCCATCGGGACATTCAGTCCAAGTTTTTGACAGAGTGCTTTTGACCACACGCCAGCTGCCAGAACCACGGCCTCACAAGGGACCGACCGGTTTTCAGTATCCACGGCATGCACCTTTCCTTCGCTCATTGAAAAATCTTTCACGCGGGACAATAGGATAGTGCCACCAAGGCGTTGAAATTCCTGCGCCAGCGCTTGAACATAGTCACCTGGATTCGTCACGTAGCCATGCTCTTTCATAACCGCTAGCAAATTAAAGCTCGATGACAACAGCGGTTCAAATTCCCGGACCGCGTTGCCTTCGAGAATCTCGGGAATAAAGCCTGCCTTTTTTCGTAATTCCCAAGTGTAGCCATCTGCTTCAAATGCGTTTTTATCGGAATAGACGAAGCTATAGTCAGAGGGCACGATCCACTGCTGTGCGGCGGTACCTTTACTGAGTAAAGTATGTTGCTCCAACGAATCTGATGTCAATGGAGCTAATCCTGTTGAGATTCGTCGAGTGTCCTTATCATTGGCGTGTGACAGATACTTCACTAACCAAGGCATCATTTTTGGCAGGTAAGAATAGCGAAGATACAATGGAAAGTTGGGATCCATTAGCAACTTGGGTGATTTAGCAATCATGCCCGGTGCTGTTACAGGTGCTACTGAGCAGCGGGCAAATACACCGGCATTACCCGACGAATTGCCGGTTCCTGGGGCGAGCTTATCGATCAAAGTTACCTGAGCGCCCAAACGCTGCAACCAGATTGCCGAGCATATGCCAACAATACCGCCACCAATGACAGCAACTTGTTTTACGTTTCTGGCCATGGTTGGTGCTACCCCATCCAGCGACGAACTGGCGCTTTCGCCTCTTCCAGCGGCTGAGTGATAATGTCAACCAGCGAGGGTCCCTCGTGTGTCATGGCTTGCGCCAAAGTGGCTTTCAGCTCTGCAGGTTTTTCCACTCTCCATGATTTGACGCCGAATGCCTCAGCTACCGCGGCCTGATTGGTGCGGTTGAAATCAACGTTGTAGTAGCGCTTGTCGCAATCAGCGTATTGACTGGCCTTGATCCAACCAAAGGCAGAGTTTGAAAATACGATATAGGTGATCGGCGCAGCATAGCGAACAACGGTTTCCAGTTCACCGCAGGTAAATGCAAACGAACCATCGCCCATCATCGCCACGACCTTGCTTGAAGGTCTGCCAATCCAGGCACCCAGGGCGGCGCTCAATGAATACCCCAATGCGCCATGTGCCCGGTTTGTAATGTATTGTCGCCCCGGCAGTTTTTGTTCAGAGTAGGCATTGTAGTAAGGACAACTGGTACCGGGATCCGACACAACAATGGCGTCCTCAGGCAGCAGCCGGTTTAGTGTATCGATAACCAGTTCAGGCGCTATGGGAGTTGCCCCACTGTCAACTATTTTTTTGAACGAGGCAAACTTGCGTTGCTTGATGGCCGCAATTTTTTCGGCTGCACCGAACGGTGTTGGTTTGTCTGCCTGCCGATCAAGTTCGGCATTGACCCCGGCAAGTGCCAGACGTAAGT
This sequence comes from uncultured Granulosicoccaceae bacterium, assembly GCA_937951695.1. Classification (GTDB taxonomy): domain Bacteria; phylum Pseudomonadota; class Gammaproteobacteria; order Granulosicoccales; family Granulosicoccaceae; genus Granulosicoccus. Next base: position 3,815 of record CALFBL010000379.1, read on the forward strand.
CGCCCACGACACCGACTTCAGTCTGGTAATTGGCACCGATGGTCATCGGGTCGCTGTCGAAGTGAACAATGCGTGCACCGGGTTTTGGTGCTTCCCATCGGGATGTGGTCGTAGAGCCTGCCCGGCAGCCCATGAATACGACCAGGTCGGCTTGTTCCATCAACTCCCACGTCTCATCGGTACCGCCATTAGACCCGACAACACCCAAAGATTGCGGGTGCAGATCGCTCAGTGAGCCCTTTCCTGAAACCGAGGTGGCAACAGCAATATCCAAGCGAGACGCCAGACGATCCAGTTCGTTCATCGCGCCAGCGATAATGATGCCACCACCACACACAATTAAGGGATGTTTCGCCGAGAGTATGGCTTCAACCGCTTCTGTAATGGAGGTGTCGACCGGTGCAACAGGATAGGCGGGATAGGTTGCGTGTTTTTTATCGCCCCAGATATCTTCAGGTGCTACATCGTCATACTGAATGTCGTAAGGCAATCCCAGGTGGGCTGATCCAGGCCGGCCGGTGGTCATTGCACGAAAGGCTTGGCGGACCATGCGCGGAATATGATCAGCGCGTTTGATGACAGTGTTGAATTTAGTTAGCGGGCGCATCAGCGCTTCTTGATCGACCTCAGTTAGCGGGTATTTGCCATAGGATCCGACCGAGATATCCGTGGTAATGGCTAAAACCGGGAAGGAGGATTCACCCGCTTCAATCAAACCGGGGAGTATGTACGTTGCTCCGCCGCCGGAAGGACCTTCGCAGACACCCACCTTTCCGGTGACCCGCGCATAGCCATCTGCCATGTAAGCTGCACATCGTTCATCTCGCACCAACACGTGGGTGATGCTGTGATCAAGGTTGTGCATGGCGTCATAGAAAGGTAGGGTCGTATCACCGCACAAACCGAATATGTGTTCAACGCCGTGCGCCTCTAGTGAACGCACCATTGCCTCGGCACCATTCAATGAGTTCTTACTACCTGCCATTCAGGCAACTCCTTTTCGGGGTTAGTTTTTCCAGTGGTGTCGAGCATAATATAATGAATTCAATTCTGTAGTCAATGCTGTATACAGTTTAGTATTCTGCTAGTTTTTCCTCTGTAAATGAATTAAAGTCTGTTTAAATCAACCAAGTATGTTCGCAAAGTGATGGGAATTCCAGACAGGCAAGAGAAAGCAAACGCGCCGTTGAGCAGTGTTGAGGAGGTGTACGGCCAGGTTCGGGAGATGGCGGCAAATTTTGAATTCAAACCCGAGGAGCGTTTGAATGAAAGCGCACTGTCCAAAAGACTGGGCACCAGCCGAACGCCACTGCGTGAGGCATTGAATCGACTGGTTACCGAGGGTTTGTTGGTGTCGGTACAGGGGCGAGGTTTCTTTTGCCGGTCACTGAATCCGGATAAAATAATTGAACTCTATGAGCTCAGGGAGTCTCTGGAGACACACGCGATTCGATTGGCCATTGATCGCGCCAGTGATCAGGGGTTTTCTGATATAAAAGAATTTTTAATGTCGGTCGCGCCGCTATACAGCAGCAGCTCGACAGCTCGGAAGATTGTTGCATTTGATGAAGAGTTTCACTTGCGATTGGCGCGACTGTCCAAGAACAGCGAAATTGTTGCCGCGTTAGAAAACTTGCATGAACGCATTCGCTACGTTCGATGGATTTCAATGCGTAAAAAAATTGATGTAACGCATGAGGAACATCTCAATCTACTTAACATCGTGGCGTCCCGGGATATAGATCAAGCCACCCGACAAATTTCAAATCATGTTAGAACAAGCAATGCAGAGGCGACTGAAACCGTACGCGAAGCTTATTCGCAGATGTTCGTGCCTGTTAACGAACTCTAAAGATTTTGCACGAACGGAAACTTAACTAAATGCCTATTGAACATGGTGGAAAAGCGGTCTTCGGCGCCACACTGGGAATCATTATGCTCGAAGCAAAATTTCCTAGAATAAAAGGGGATATGGGCAATGCAGCCACTTGGCCATTTCCGGTGCAATACAGAGTGGTACGTGGCGCAAGCCCTGACAAAATCGTACGCCAGGATCCCAGAGATATGATCGGTGAATTTATTGCCGCTGCGAAGGATCTGGTGGCATCCGGTTGTGACGGCATAACAACCAATTGCGGATTTCTTGCGCTGATTCAAGATGAAATTGCCAAAGCGGTACCGGTTCCAGTCGCCACCTCCTCATTGATGCAAATCCCCATGATTGAAAAAATTATGCCGATTGGGAAGCGGGTTGGAGTCATTACGATTTCTAAAAACACCTTGACTCCCGCGCACTTTAAGGCTGCAGGGCTGAATGATCCAGAGAATATACCCGTGGTTGGGACAGACAACGGGCGCGCATTCACTCACGGTATTCTCGATAACCAATTAACGATAAACTTTGCAGACTGCCGGCTCGATATGTTGGACGCGGCGCGCGAATTGATCAGCACTCATGATGATATTGGGGCAATTCTATTTGAATGCACCAACATGACGCCCTACGCGTCCGATGTTCGCAAAGAGACTGGACTTCCTGTATTTTCTATTTATTCATTTGTTCATTGGTTTCAGCAGGGATTAATGCCAGATGTATTTCCATTGACGCTGAATGATCCCAGAGCTCGCTAGGCTATGGTTATGAGCACGCCGAGTGTGTGCACACGGGGCTGTCACTGCCCCGAACAACACGGTCCTTACCTGTGCTGCCAATGGTGTGTTCAACGGTAACTACTCACACCCTTGCAGACGTGAGCTTGCCTGAAGTTACCGTTTCAGGTTGACCGCTCAAGCGCAGTCATTGGATTTAATACGAAACGCCATCGATGGGGGTTAGCCCGTCGATGACAACGAAGAATTTACCGGCGATCACACCCACTGGAATGACTTTCGAAACCGAACGGCCAAAGGCGTGCGCCTGGAATGGCTGGAGAGTGGGAATAGAAACAGGGACGTTCAGTGGGTGATGCCGAAAAAAACTTGGAGTCTATCGATTAGAACGTACCCGCTTAGAACGTCCCCGCTGGCGTACGGTTTAAGCGCCGATGATGTTTATATCCGGCCCAAACGGAAAGCCTGTGATGTTCTCAGCACTGTTCTCGCCCACCACGAGGATGTCGTGTTCACGGTAACCACCAGCGCCAGGAGTGCCTTGCGGTACCCACAGCATCGGCTCCATCGACACCACCATGCCAGGCTCAAGAACGGTATCGATATCTTCACGAAGTTCGAGCCCCGCCTCGCGCCCGTAGTAGTGGCTCAGCACACCGAACGAATGACCATAGCCAAAAGAGCGGTACTGCAACAAATTGCGTTCGTTGAGGAATCGATTGAGTTCATCACAGATGGTCGAACAGGCAACACCTGGTCGGATTAATGACAGTCCGAACTCGTGCGTCTCGACATTGGCTTGCCAGAGCGCGAGACTTGCCGCATCCGGTTCGCCGATAAACAGGGTGCGCTCAAGGGCGGTGTAGTAGCCTGAAATCATCGGAAATGTATTCATACTGAGAATGTCGCCAGACTCGAGCGCGCGCGTAGTCACTGGGTTATGGGCGCCATCCGTATTAAGCCCAGACTGAAACCAGACCCAGCTATCGCGTATCTCACTGCCGGGGTGACTGCGGGCTATTTCCAGCTCCATAGCGTCACGGCCTGCCATGGCCACATCGATCTCACGTGTGCCCACAGCAATGGCGTCGCGAACGGCCTCGCCGCCGATATCGGCAACCCGGGCACCTTCGCGTATCAAGGCAATTTCCTCAGGGGATTTGATCATGCGTACGCTCATCGTTGCAGGTGCTAAATCGATCAGTTGGCGGCTTCCAATAACGTGTTCCAGCGTCGATCGGCCTGCGAGTGTGAGATGATCGGCTTCCATGCCCAGTCGTTTTGCATCGCCCACGAGCTCTGCGACAGCCCGCCAGAAGTTATCGCGTCGCCAATCGGTGTAGATGACGTTTTCCGAGACAGACCGTCGCCACGGTTGGCTGCCGTCTATATTGGCCGAAACAACCGTGCAGGCGTCCGCTGTGACCACACAAGCATAGGGCCTGCCGAAGGCGCAGTAGAGAAAGCCCGAGTAGTAGGCGACGTTGTGCATCGATGTGAGCACAGCGGCCGAGACATCCTGTTCGGCCATGATGCGCCGAAGCGTACTCAGGCGTCGCTCATACTCAGCGTTAGTAAAAGGTAGGGATTTTTCGCCGTCATGGCGAGAGAAGAAATCGGGTCTTGCGGTTTGTTGGTTCATGTGGCGATCCTGGTTCGTACCGGGTGGTACTAACACACCCGGCTAGTATCCGGGCGTACAGGAAAGAGTCCAACAGTAGGACGAGTGTGTGGTCGGTCATGATCACGACGACGCCATCGTCGCTCACCGCACGCGCTGGATTCTAGAGTGCTTGTGATTTGGCGTCAAGGGAAATGGAAATTTGCTAGGCTGGTATGCAAGGGTAGGGCTCAAGCCAGACCCAGACCCACCAAGCGACTGCTGATCGGTCACATACTAGACCGTCGTGCTATAAGAGGTGAACTGACATGAGCACAATGGAACCGACAGAAGCGAAAACCTATCCGCCACTTGCGGAAGTAAAACAAGCGCTCAGAGTCGAATGGTACCGTTGTCCGATCGATCATGAGCGTCTTCGAACCCTTAGCGCACGAACCGACAAGCAGGGTTGGAAGCAGGCGGGTGGGCACTTGGTACTCTATCTGGCACTGGCGGGTGTGACAGTTGCATTGTGGTCGCAGCAACACTGGTGGTTGTTTCTGGTGTCGCTGTGGAGCGTTGGTTTTGTGGCCACTTTTTTCAAGGGTACCGCAGCTCATGAGCTCGGCCACGGCACGGTGTTTAAAACCAAATCACTCAACACAATTTTTCTGCACTGTGTCTGTATGATCAGTTGGTGGGACCCCTACGATTACGCGGTTAGCCATACCTATCACCATCGATACACCACACATCCTGAGGCGGATCGCGAAAATATCTTGCCGCTGACGCCATCATTACATCCTTGGCTGGTGTTGCAACTCACGACGGTAAACCTGTTTTCAAAGCCCGGTAGAAATTTTGGTAAGGGTGGTTTTCTGTGGACGCTTTATCTCACCGGACGGACAGCGCTGAATAAGCCATCCGGACATATTGATATTCCGAGTCAAGAATGGTTAAACGCATTGCATGAGAATCAGCCCGAACAATTTAAACGCTCTGTACGTTGGTCACGAGCGTTGCTGACTTTCCATGCATTGGTACTGGGTTTAAGTGTCATCACTGGATGGTGGGTGCTGCCACTGGTGATCACGCTACCGTCGTATATCGCCAACATCGGATCGTATCTACTGGGAACCACCCAACATTGCGGCCTCAGGGAGAACACATCAGACTTTCGCCAGAACACACGTTCCATCACGATCAATCCCTTTCTGTCATTTCTCTATTGGCATATGAACTGGCACATAGAACACCACATGTATTCGGGTGTGCCTTGTTTCAATCTGAAGGCGTTAGCGAAAGAGCTTGAATCTGATATGCCAAAGCCCAGAACCTTGATAGGCGCATGGAAAGAGATGCGGGAAATACAAGCAAGGCAGTCCGTGGACCCAGATTATAAATTCCACTCACCGGTACCTGAAGCCGCTACCGATTCCTCGATGCCAGTGGCCGACGAGCTAGCAATCTCGTTAGGCGATCTTGCGCCAAAAGGAGTCTGAAGTTCTGGACCGCTTGAGGGCAATGATGCAAATGCGCGGTTAGTTCTATTTTAGGTATTCCATTGACTAGCAAATGTAGCTTTTATCGCAGGAGTTCGGTTGAATATACACGCGTACCGAGAATTCACTGTCAGTGAGGTCTGAGGACGTCTATTTTTCACGGTACATGGCCACTTGGGGGTATAACACCCTGGTGGCCATTCAGATCGCACCCTCATGCAAGCTCACAACGGCAAGGGTGTGGGTAGTTATGAATAAGAACAAGGATAAGAACAAGGATAAGGAAGATAGGGCGCTAGCTACTACAACGCCAACGACTGCCGATAACTTTCCGCTTCCCAGTGAAGTAGTTCGTGCACTTGCGCAGGGGAAATATAGTTAATGTTGGATCCGTCGGCTACTCTTAAACAAACATCAGATAAACATCGAGCTAACGCACGTTGTGAATCGTTTGCTGATGCGTGCATAAGTACGCCTGCATTGGGTACGATTATCGATAATGGTAATTCATTGTTTTCGTTTTTGTTGGTCTCTGCTACTAGGGTAATTGAATTGCTATCGTCGGCAATAGTAGAGCCGTCACCTAAAAAAATGACATGATCGGGATACAGGTTGCCACCGGCAGCTATCGTTAGTGATGCGTTATCCATGGCTATTGCATGTGTCGCTAAGTCGTTTGCGGGTAGGTACTGAGAATCTGCTGAGAGTCGGTGTAGTGTTTCTAAATTTGCAGGTGGTGTCGATTTAACCGGTTGTTTAAGTGCCTCTCTTACTCGATGCAATAACGCCTGTGCTAAGGCTACTGTGTCTGCAGTTACAACCAAGCCGTGATTACCCAACACAATAACTTCAACGCCGGGGGTAATGGCTGCGGAGATGCATTTTGACAATGGCAAGCCGGGCCTTATGTAGGGTACCCATAGCCAATTGAAGTCTGCAAGGCTTTTCGCTAACAACGCTTTTGCGTTTTTTTGCACGGCAAGTGCAATTGTATCCACGCAGTGAACATGAACGACGATCTTCTGTGGCAACACTGCATGGACAGTCGTTTCGATAGAGGGCCTAAGCCCGGCTGGGTTCAGCGCTTGCTCGACAAAGTCCACTGATTTTTCGGCTCTTGGGTCGCTCTTTGAAAGCGCTTCTCGCAATCCACTCAGCTGTACGGGTACAAACAAATCAGTATCAACGGCATTAGCCAACCATGTGCCTGATGCCTTTATCCACATCCTGTCGTCTTGCTTAAGCGATGTATTGCCGCCAGCGGCCTGAACCTGAAGTGGATCTTCCCCTACAGTGCGTGAAAGTTCTCGTAAAGCATTGATTTCGTTAGTGTGGTTTGACTCCGGCATTGCTCGCATATCTCTGTCGATGTTGCGATTATTAAAAAATCATTGACTTCAATTTTACCGCGTGAAAGTATTATCATCAAGTGATAAAAAATTCCTCTACTTGTATGGCTCCAAAACGCATGCCCACTGCAGATTCAGACAGCATGGCTGTTCGCGCGGCGTGGCTGCACTACGCCGGCGGTTATCCTCAAACTGAGGTGGCAAAAAAGCTCGGTGTTTCTAGTCTAAAAGCACACCGACTCATCACGCGGGCTAATAAAAGTGGGATTGTGAAGGTTTACATCGATGGTGAACTCTCAGAGTGCGTCTCGCTGGAGAATCAGTTGTCATCGCTATACGATCTCGATTACTGCGAGGTTGTCCCTGATTTAGATGAAGACGGTCTACCACTCAAAGCCTTAGGGGCCGCGGGTGCTCATTACCTTAAGCGTTTATTAGAAAGCAAAGATGTGCCATCAATCGGTGTCGGACATGGCCGCACGCTTGCTGCCTGTGTGCGTGGTTTGCCAAAATCTGCAGTGGTGAATAAAACCATTGTCTCCTTGCTGGGTGGGTTTTCTAAAAAATTTGAAGCCAACCCTCACGATGTTATTCACTTGTTGGCTGAACGCACTGCTGCTGATGCATTCGTCATGCCTGTGCCATTTTTTGCCAACACAGTAGAAAACAAAGCCGTAATTCTCGATCAATATGGGATAGCCGAAGTGCTCGAGCTTGCTCGAAATACATCGGTAAAAATTGTAGGGGTAGGTTCTGTTGGTGCTGATGCATCCATTGTGGCGAATGCGATGGTTGAGAGTGCAGAACTAGAATCTGTTAAACAATCGGGGGCTGTTGGAGAGCTGCTTGGGCATTTCTTTAATAGTGATGGTGAGATAGTTAAAACAGACCTATCTGATCGTACCATGGGGCTCTCATCGAACGAAATTATAGATTCAAAATTCTTCGCCGTTGCTGGTGGGGTATCTAAGATTCGTGCCATCAATGCCATATTAATGAGCCGCTTGTTACGTGGCTTGATCACCGATGAGCGAACGGCACGCGCGCTTGTCGACATTGGAGGGGACACGTAAACTGCGTAATTCCCGTTAGTCGTAATTTAGAGGAAAAAAAGAGGAATAAATCAATGTATGAAAAAGAGAAAGGTTTAGCACGGGATTTTCTGGAAGGAAAACTTACACGGCGGCAACTTATAAAACGCTTTAGCGCACTAGGACTAAGTGCTTCGTCAGCAGGAATACTTTTAAATATGCAGGCTACGCAAGCGCTTGCAGCGGATTTTGATTGGAAGCAGCATTCAGGAAAAACCGTAAAATTACTGTTGAATAAACACCCCTATGCGGATGCAATGATTGCCAATCTCGACAATTTCAAAAAACTGACTGGGATGAATGTTGAGTACGATATTTTCCCTGAAGATGTATATTTCGATAAGGTTACCGCAGCGCTCTCATCTGGCTCTTCCGAATACGATGTATTCATGACAGGCGCTTATATGACTTGGACATACGGCCCCGCAGGTTGGGTTGAAGATCTAAACAAGTGGATCCAAGACCCTTCAAAAACTAACCCTAACTACAACTGGGACGACATGCTCGAAGGTGTACGTGCATCGTGTGCTTGGAGTGGCAAACCTGGCGAAGAGGTTGGCACAGGCGATGCCAAGCAATGGTGTATTCCATGGGGTTATGAACAAAACAATATTGCGTACAACGCGGATATGTTCAAAGCTGCTGGCATTGCAGTACCAACCAACATCGATGAAATGGTTGATGTAGCGGCGGCACTGACTAAAGACGACATTTATGGCATCGGTGTTCGTGGTTCACGTTCATGGGCGACAATACATCCGGGATTTCTATCCGGATACGCAAACTTTGGTGAGAAAGACCTGACACTATCTGACGGTAAGCTATCGGCCGCAATGAACACCGCAGTGTCTAAGGAGTACCACAGCAAATGGGTTAAGATGATCCAAGATTCCGGCGCGAAAGATTGGTCTACGCACACGTGGTATCAGGTGGGTACAGATCTTGGTGCGGGTAAATCAGCCATGATCTATGATGCTGATATCCTCGGCTACTTCATGAACGGTGGCGATAATAAAATGGCCGGTAAATTAGCTTACGCGCCATTTGCTGCTAATCCTGAGGCGGCCGCGCCTACGCCAAATATCTGGATTTGGTCGCTTGGTATGTCCACGTTCTCTGATGATAAAGACGCAGCATGGAACTTCATGCAATGGGCATCCGGCCCCGAGCATGGCTTGTTCGGTGCCACAGAGATGGATTTCGTTAACCCCGTTAGAAAGTCGGTATGGGCTGATGAAGTGTTTCGCGAACGTCTGGACAGTAGCTACCCTGGCTATGTGGAAATGCACGATGTATCAGCGCCCGGTGCGAAGATACATTTCACACCGCAACCGTTGTTCTTCGACTTAACCACAGAGTGGGCTGCCTCGATGCAAAAAATGGTTGCTGGCGAAGTGTCGGTGGATGAAGGATTGGATCAATTGGCCGAGAGTGTTAATGATCAGTTGGAAGAGGCTGGCTTAGGTTAATCACTAGCGAAGTAAAGAGGGGAGTCATCGGCTGATTGCCGGTGGCTCTATATACTTGAAAGTGCATTCCAATTAAAACTATATCAAGCGAATATGCCCGTGCCCAGTTCAGTTACAAAAAGGCGTGGTAAGCGCCTTGTGAGTCGACGCGCCTTACCTTATCTACTCAGCTTGCCTGCATTGCTTGTATGTATTGGCATTCTTGTGCCTTTCGTTACAGCGATCTATTATTCGTTGCAACGCTATAGGTTAAGCCAACCCTGGGCACGAGAGATGAATTGGGGGGATAACTACATCCGGTTTTTGACCGATTCTGATTTCTGGAATACTTTAGCCGTATCACTGCAATATGCTTTTTTAACGGTCGGCATGGAGCTGATATTGGGTTTGGGTATTGCCCTGTTATTACAAAAACGCACGCGGTTGAATAATGCGGTTTCCATAATGCTTCTAATGCCGCTGATGACGGCTCCGGCGCTTGCTGCACTGATGTGGAAACTTATGACGAACCCTGGTTTTGGAATACTGAACTACTTTCTTACGTTGATCGGCATCGACGATTTTAGATGGGGCGCGTCACCGAGTTCGGCGTTGTTTACAGTTGTGTTGGTGGATATTTGGGTGTACACGCCGTTTATTATGATATTGCTGTTGGCAGGGTTACGTTCGCTGCCTACTCAGCCGTTTGAAGCTGCTGCATTGGACGGTGTGCCAAGAATGCAGCAGTTTTTAAGGATTACACTGCCCATGCTAACGCCGTATATCCTTACTGCGGCCTTGTTTAGATTGCTCGAATCAATTCAGCAGTTCGATATCATTTATGCGATGACGCAAGGTGGCCCAGGGGATACGCTAACTGTATTTCAGGTGGAAGCTTATCTAAATTATTTTCAATCGACGAACGTGGGTCGATCATCAGCTTTGTTGTTGATTTTGTGGGCGATTACCTTTTTCATATCCAATATATTTATTAAAAACTGGTTGCGCTTGCGTGAGCGCGCTCGGGGGGAGGTGTAAGCTATGGAGCATCAATCCAAATTAGAAACTGTCCTGCGCGGGGCTGCGCTATTGCTTGTTGTTGTATTTTTCATGTTTCCGATATTTTGGATATTCTTGATGTCTCTGCAAACAAACGAGACCATCTTAAGGGTGCCACCATCAATAAATTTTGAGCCAACGCTGCGTAACTACAAAGCACTGATTACCGGTAAGTTAGAAACCTCCGCTGCGTCACTTGAAATAAATTTTTTACAGAACCTTTGGAATTCTGTTTTTTTATCAGTGGCCTCAGTATCGCTAGCATTATTGCTCGGCGTACCAGCAGCTTATGCGTTTGCTCGACACAAGTTTAAAGGGTCTGAAGATATCGCTTTTACCTTGTTATCGTTTCGCTTTGCACCGCCACTGTTAGTGTTGCTGCCTTTGTCACTGTATTTTCAAAAAATGGGATTAGCTAATACGTATCTTGGTTTGATTTGGGTATATCAACTAATCTGCCTACCGTTGATCCTGTGGATTGTACGAGGCTACTTTGAAGATATCTCGCCAGATATCGAATATGCATATCGCGTTGCAGGGCATTCGTGGTTTTCAACATTTCGAAAGATTGCGTTGCCATTGGCGGGTCCGGGTATCGCTGCCGCAGGCTTATTGGCGTTTATATTTGCGTGGAATAATTTTATATTTGCGTTGGTGTTAGCATCGGCGGACAAACAACCGGTTACAGTTGGTGCATTGGCGTTTATCACCGCATCGGGCATTCAATATGGCCAAATCGCAGCAGCGATTGTCATGTCGATTGCGCCGACTTTGGCGCTGGCTTTGTATGCGCAAAAGTACCTTGTAGAAGGATTGTCGCTTGGCGCTGTAAAAGGATAAGAATAATCGATGAGTACCTTAGAACTACGCGGCGTTACCAAGCGTTATAAAAAAGAAACGGTTGTGGATAACGTCTCAATCACTGTTGCTAATGGCGAAACACTCGTGCTTTTTGGACCTTCAGGTGCAGGTAAAACTGTGTTGTTGCGTTTAATCGCCGGTGTTGTTGAACCCGAAGAAGGTCAAATACTCATCGATAACCAAAATATGACCGATGTTGAGGCAGAGCATCGTGGACTAGGTATGGCGTTCCAGAACTTTGCGTTGTTTCCGCACATGAGCGCGTTTGACAATATCGCTAGCCCGTTGACTGTGGGCAAGCGTTCACTCGAGGAAATTAAAACCGGGGTAGATAAAGTAGCGAAACTGTTAAAAATCGATCACGTGCTAGACCACGCCCCGCGTGAGCTGTCGAATGGGCAGAAGCAACGTACGTCGCTAGCGCGGGCTTTGGCCGGTTCACCGCCGCTATTATTGCTTGACGACCCGCTACGTAACGTCGACGCAAAGTTAAGATTTGAGATGCGCTTGGAGCTCCCTTTGTTGCTAGATGCTCAAGGCGCAACGGTTATCTATGTTACGCAAGATTATAAAGAAGCAATGGCGTTGGGTCAGAGTATTGCGGTGCTGGCTGAGGGTAGAATCGAACAAATTGGCACGCCAGAACAAATTTATTTGACGCCTAAAACACTCGAGATAGCCCGCTTGTTTGGTGACCCGGTTATTAATTTTTACGATGTAGTGGGTCAACGCGATGAAACAGGAGTGTTTGTGGAACTATCACAACAACGATTATTGCTAGACGAGAGCAAAGCTAAGTGTGTGGACACTCCATCGGTGCTCGGAATCAGGCCTGAAAGCATCAAATTTGTGCCACAGAATTCGTCTAATTCGATACCTATTACAATTGAGGCGGAAACTCCACTCAATGAAAAGATCGTCACTCTGGCGAAAACGGAGGGCGGGCGAGAAATGCTTATATCTCGTCCATCGGGTACCGCAGGCCCGGCAACCGGGAAAGCGTTCGTCAAAATCGACGAAAGCGCTTTACTGCTTTTCGACCAAGTGTCTGGTAAAAACTTCGTTGATCCGGCGCAACTTAATACTGAGCGAGAGTTTGCAGCATGAACGACATCCATCTCGATATTCAGCAAGTCGACAAAATATACGGCACTGCTGCGTCGGCTGTGCATGCAGTAAAAGGCTTATCAATGGTCGTGCGTCGAGGTGAGATCGCGTCGTTGCTCGGATCATCTGGCTGCGGAAAAACATCAACCTTGAGGATGATTGCCGGTTTTGAAGGTGTGTCTAAGGGCACGATAAAATTGGCAGGCAGGACTCTAAACGATCTGCACCCGGTAAAAAGAAATGTCGCTATGGCGTTTGAGGGGTATTCACTTTATCCGCCTTTAACGATTAGCGACAACATTGCCTTTGCGCTCAAAGCAACTAAACATGGCGCTAAAGAAATAGCCGAGAAGGTTAGCGCAATGGCAGAGATGCTTGAGATAAGCGATATTTTGGATCGTTACCCAAGTTCTGTCTCCGGTGGTCAACAACAACGAGCTTCGCTTGGGCGGGCGCTTGTCAGAGATGCCGACTTACACTTACTTGATGAACCCATGGGGCAATTAGAACCTCAATTACGGGCCTTGCTGCGTGGCCGAATAAAACACTACATTAAGGAAAACGGCGTAACAGCGATTTTGGTAACCCATGATCAGGCCGAAGCCAATGCTCTCTCGGATCGTATCGCTGTAATGGAAGGGGGTTATTTGCAGCAGTTCGATTCGCCGGAAAAGCTTAAAGATCAGCCTAACAATTTGTACACCGGTACATTCGTTGGCGAGCCGCCTATGAATACCTTTTCTGCGAAGATTGAAAGAAATGACACGTTGGTTCGATTCATTCTCGATCAAGGTGTCAGCCTTTCTTATAATATCTCAGATTTTTCACCTAACGTTATTGACGCTGTGCTAGCGCTTCAACACGTTGTTGTTGGGGTAAGGCCATACGCAATCAAACGCCATGCCGATGGCATGAGGGCAACCGTTGTTGCTAATCATTGGCTGGGGGATCAAACGCACATTGCCGCAACACTTGCGGGGCATTCAGTGATTCTGGTTGAGCATGACCGCGCAACGGACAAAGTGGGTGACGATATTTATATTAATCTCGACCCTGACAATATCCATGTATTTGATCGAGACAGTGGTGCTGCGGTATCACATGGAGCGGACATCGCGCGATGAAAGATATTTTGATTGGCATAGATGCAGGGACATCAGTTATTAAATCTGTTGCGTTTAGTCTTGCTGGCGAACAACTAGCGGTTAGTTCTACGGCTAATCACTATCAGATTCTTACTAGTGGTGCAGTGGAGCAAGACTTACAACAAACTTGGCTAAGCACACTAGACACCCTTAAGGGTTTGGTTGATCAGATCAACGACCTTCCTGATCGTCTAGCGGCTATCGCAATAACCGGTCAAGGTGATGGTACGTGGCTTATCGATAAAGAGGGTAAAGCGGTTTGCCCAGCTTGGTTATGGCTTGATTCTCGTGCCGGGAGTTTGGTTGAGAAATATTGTCAATCGACGAAAGATATCCGCCGTTATGAAATCACTGGCACCGGATTTAATGCCTGCCAGCAAGGTGCACAATTGTTGTTCATGAAACAACACCATGCGGCACTACTCCAACAATCAGAAACAGCGTTTCACTGCAAAGACTGGTTGTATTTTCAACTCACGGGCATAAGGGCCACCGACCCGTCTGAAGCTTGTTTCACATTTGGAGATTTCCGGACTCGGCGGTATTCAGATGAGGTTGTTACCCTATTGGGATTAGAAGATGAACGATCATTGTTGCCACCCATTGTAGATGGTGCAAACGACAGTCATGAGCTTTCAGCTAGTGCTGCAAAGCTGGCTGGGTTATTACAAGGCACACCCATTGTATTGGGCTATGTAGATATTATTTGCACCGCCTTAGGGGCTGGGCTGTATGATCCGGTAGAAGATACGGGGTGCACTATCGTTGGTTCTACAGGGGTGCATATTGGCTTGGCTCGCGGTGCGTCTGATGTAAAGCTAAATGCTAAGCGCACTGGCTACACCATGGTTATGCCGGTATCAGGTTATTACGCTGGCCTTCAAACCAATATGGCGTCCACGCTTAACATCGATTGGTTGATCGATGTGGTCGCTGATGTTGTAGGTGAATACAGTGCAGGTATTGATCGAAATACCCTCATTGCCAGAATGGACGATTGGATTGGATCAGCTTCACCTGCAAACATTCTCTATCAGCCTTTTATTTCAGAAGCAGGGGAAAGAGGCCCTTTTATCGATAGTAATGCCCGAGCAGGCTTTATTGGTTTGTCTGCCCGGCACCGTTTTCCTGATCTTGTTCGAAGCGTTGTAGAAGGGCTTGCTTTCGCATCTCGAGATTGTTATTCGGCAATGGGCGAGCTCCCAACACAAGTGTGTTTAACCGGGGGTGCCGCTAGGAGTAAAGAGTTACGCTCTATATTTGGCAGCGTGCTGGGTGCGGTAATAAAAACAAGTGATCGTAAAGAGGCGGGGGCGGCAGGAGCTGCGATGATGGCTGCAGTCAACATTGGTTTGTACGAGTCAATGGATTCCTGTGTCGATTCTTGGGTACGCCCCTATCTAGGCGAGGCCGAGCCAATTGATCAATCTTTACAATGCACGTATCAAAATGCCTTTTTAAACTATGTGAATGCTCGATCAGCAGTGGCACCTGTTTGGAAAAGCATGGTTGATGATAAAGGTGGTGAGCATGCGTAAGGTAGCGATAGTAGGCGATCAATTTATGCTACCCAGAATTTTTGAAAAAAAACTGCTTGAGCACTGTGGTGAAGAACTGGCGATCAGATGCCTGACACAAGATTGGCCTGATGTGCCGATGGAGCATGGCTACGCGGTGCAAGGGATGGACGGTCTAAAGGAATATATGGGTGCTGCCGAAGAGATCATCGAATTTATTGATGATTCAGAAGTATTAGTTACGCATCTAGCGCCCATGTCGAGGGCGATGTTTAAACAATTAGAATCGTTAAAGATGATCGCTGTCTCGCGAGGCGGTCCAGTTAACATTGATACAAACGCGGCTAGAGAATATGGCGTTCGGGTGGTTAATACACCGGGGCGTAATGCGTCAGCGGTTGCAGAGTTTACGCTTGGGGGGATTCTTGCCGAAACGCGTATGATTCGCCTCGGGCACGAAGCACTCAGAAAAGGCGAATGGCGAGGTGATCTATATAGGGCTGATACAACGGGTCGTGAACTTAGCGAAATGACGGTTGGCGTTATTGGCTATGGCGATATAGGCACGCGAGTGGTGCGCCTGCTAAAGGCATTTGGTACTAAAATTGTTGTCCATGACCCCTATATCCAACTATCAGTTGACGATGTCAATGACGGTGTAGAGCTTGTCAGCTTTGATGCTCTGCTGGAACAAAGCGATGTGGTAACCATTCATGCGCGTGTGACTGAAGAAACCACACACATGATGAACGCAGAGGCGTTTACAAACATGAAAGCTGGCAGCGTATTTGTCAATACCGCCCGAGGTCCGCTGGTTGACTATGATGCACTTTATGAAGCGCTTATATCAGGTCATTTGGCGGGCGCCATGCTTGAAACGTTTTCCGTTGAACCGGTGCCGGTAGAGTCACCTTTGATTCAACTACCAAATGTCACGCTTACACCCCATATCGCGGGGGCGTCAATTAAAACCGTTACCTATGCTGCCGAGCAAGCAGCGATAGAGGTCAATCGATATTTTAATGGCATGGAGCCGATCAATGGCAAGTAGCTTATGACAGCCAACAACAATACAGACAGCATCTATGATCTCTGCATTATCGGTGGTGGTGTAAACGGTGCTGGAATTGCTCGGGACGCTGCTGGTCGTGGGCTTAAGGTTCTGTTGCTTGAAAAAGATGATTTAGGGCAGGGCACTAGTTCCCGGTCTGGAAAATTGGTGCACGGCGGTTTACGGTATCTAGAGTATTACGAATTTAGACTAGTTCGCGAGGCCTTAATTGAACGTGAAGTGTTGTTGCAGTCAGCACCGCACATTATTTGGCCAATGCGATTTGTATTACCCCATAGTGCGGAGGATAGGCCAGCATGGCTGGTTCGCATGGGATTATTTTTGTACGACCATTTAGGTGGTCGTAAGCGCTTACCTGGAACTCGTGTGCTCGATTTGCATACCTGCCCTGAAGGCGATTCGCTAAAGTCCAAATACCGAAAGGCTTTTGAATACTCAGATTGCTGGGTCGACGATGCACGATTGGTATTACTTAATGTATTAGATGCCTCGCAGCGTGGCACTGATATCAGGAGCCGTACGCTGTTCAAGCACGCTGTACGTACACAAAACAACTGGATTGTTCAACTAGAAGACATCGCCTCGGGTAAGTCAGAGAATGTAACAGCCCGATGCTTGGTTAATGCAGCCGGGCCATGGGTTAATGCGGTAATAGACAATATTGATGATGTTGTTTCTAAGCGGCGGGTAAGGCTAGTTAAGGGTAGTCACCTGGTTACTCAAAAATTCTGGCAAGGTGATCATGCTTATTTGCTTCAGAATCATGATAAACGTGTGATTTTTATCAATCCTTACGAAAAAGACAAGGCGCTGATTGGTACAACTGACATCCCTTACGATGGTGATGCGCAGCAACCGAGTATTGATGACGGAGAAATCGATTATTTACTGGATGCGGTTAATCGATATTTTTTGAAAAGTTTGAGTCGGCAGGACATTGTAGAAACATTTTCAGGTGTGCGCCCTTTGTACGATGATAGTTCAGATAACCCCAGCGCTGTTACGCGCGATTATCTTTTCGATTTGGATTTTGGCGAAAACGAAGCGCCATTATTATCCATATTTGGTGGCAAGATAACCACGTACCGAAAGCTTGCGGAGCATGCTCTGGATAAGCTTGTTGGAAAATTCCCTGACATGGGCGCACCGTGGACAGCATCCACCTCCTTGCCTGGCGGTGATATCCCAAGTGCTAATTTCGATAAATTCCACACTCAACTGGTAGAGAACTATCCGGCATTACAACCGATGCTTAGTTTTCACTATGCGCGTTTGTATGGCACCCGAGCCTTTGAATTATTAGATGATGTAAATCAGGTGTCTGATCTGGGCCAACAGTTTAGTGATCTTCTTTACGAAAGAGAGGTTAGCTATCTAGTCAAAAATGAGTGGGCGACAACGCCTGAGGATATTCTACAGCGCAGAACCAAGCACGGCTTGCATATGTCTGATGCTCAAGTAAAACGGTTTACCGACTGGTTTGAGAATGAATTCAAATGCGCTGACAATGTTCGATCTAATTTGTCGAAAACGGTATGATTTTTAGCCTAATTCGCGGGTATGAATACAGGATTGGTTTGGTTTGAATACCGAATCAGAAAAATACATTGGCATAGATATGGGTACCAGCGGGGTGCGAGCGCTATGCATAGATGCTGATTTGTCTGTATGCCACAGAGTGAAAATTGCGTTTAGTGCATTCGATGGAGTACGAAGTGATCCAGCTGTTTGGACGCAAGCCGTCTCGCATGTTATTGCTGATATCTTGTCGCACATTGACGCTGATGACATCACCGCGATAGCCGTTGATGGTACCTCGGGTACCATGATCGCCACTGATGAAAATGGCTCAGCGGTGTCTTTGGCCAGAATGTATAACGATGTCTGTAGTGATACGGATGTGCTAGAGCAAATTAGCCGTTGTGCGCCTAATGATTCAGCCGTGCACGGTGTGTCATCTGGGTTGGCAAAAGCGATAGAGCTCAGTCGGTTACCTAATGCTGCGGGTGTGGCTCACGAAGCCGACTGGCTCACCGCGGCGCTATCAGGTGTTATTGGCTTAAGCGATGAGAACAATGCGCTCAAAACCGGATACGACCCAGTGTTGTCAGCTTGGCCAGAATGGATCGATAAAACCGATATGGATAGTTCGTTGCTGCCAACGGTGCTGCGCGCTGGCCAACCTATAGGGCCGGCTATTGGCAAGCTTGCCCACGCGCTTGGTTTGTCAGAATCAACACTTGTTGTTGCTGGCACCACTGATGGATGTGCGTCGTTTTTGGCCACTGGGGCTCAAAAGCCAGGCGAGGGCGTATCGGCACTGGGTAGTACATTAACAATCAAGCTGCTTTCGGATGTGCCTATCTTCGCACCAGAGTATGGTATTTACAGCCATAAAATTGGTGATGCTTGGTTGGCGGGTGGGGCATCCAATACAGGTGGGGTAGTGCTTTCACATTTTTTTAGTGACGATCAACTAGCTGAACTTTCCTTGCGCATCGATTTGTCTGTCACACAGGGGCTTAATTACTACCCGTTGCTCAAGAAAGGCGAGCGATTTCCGATTAATGATAATACGCTTGAACCAAAATTAACACCGCGCCCAGCGTCTGATGTGCATTTTTTGCATGGCATACTAGAAGGTATTACAGCGATAGAAAAACTGGGGTATCAACGGCTCGCAGAGCTAGGAGGGCCTGCGTTGGTTTCGCTAAGGACTGTTGGTGGAGGTGCAAAAAACGCCACATGGACGCAGCTCAGAGGCGCATCTTTAAATGTAGTGCTTGTTGAAAGCAATTCGGTCGAGGCAGCTATGGGTTCTGCTATTTTGGCGCAACGTGGTGCTAAAGAAGCCAAGGCGGCATTAGCATGACACGCCAAATCGATGGTCTAGCTGGGGTGCTTCACCTTTACGACACATTTTTGGTTGATCAATTTGGTGTGCTGCATGATGGCATAAAGCCCTATCCCCAGGCCGTGGATTGTCTTACTCGATTACGGGCTGCGGGTAAAACAGTAGTGATCGTATCTAACTCGGGTAAACGCTCGTCTATCAATATAGAACGAATGAATGCCTTGGGCATTGACGATTCGCTTTACGATCACTTTGTTACATCGGGCGATGTTGCACATCAATACATAAAAGAGCAAGTAGTGAATAAGATCAGGCGAACATGTTTTCTAATTTCACGTGATAACGATACCTCTGCCGTTAATGATCTTGACATCGAATTAACTGATCACCCTACCGAAGCCGACATGATTATCATTAGTGGTAGTGAAAGCGATAAAATTGATGAGCAGCATTATTCACGGTTGTTAGCACAGGCAGCGTCAGAGAATATAATGTGTTTGTGTACAAACCCTGACAAAAAAATGTTGACAACTAACGGAATAAATTTTGGCGCAGGGCATATAGCTAGTATTTATGAAGAACTCGGTGGCGAGGTGGTGTGGATAGGTAAACCATATGAAGCGATTTACTCGCACATATTTAAACTACTAACGTTAGCCAGTAAAGAAAAAGCTCTTTGTATTGGTGACAGTATTGAGCATGACATTGCTGGCGGTAGGAATAACAACTTAAATACCTTGCTTGTTAGAACTGGTATTGTCGCAAATGTGAGCGATGCGGATCTAGTTGATCAATTTGAACAAAAAGGCATTGCGCCGAATTATAT
Organism: uncultured Granulosicoccaceae bacterium; assembly: GCA_937951695.1. Taxonomy (GTDB): domain Bacteria; phylum Pseudomonadota; class Gammaproteobacteria; order Granulosicoccales; family Granulosicoccaceae; genus Granulosicoccus. The sequence goes on from CALFBL010000379.1 coordinate 23,856, forward strand.
GGTATCTGAATTTAGCATTTAGTACCAGAGGAATTTCGGCAGTGATGATATGTCGATATATCTTCCAAAAAAACACTATGGAGATAGTCACACAGGTACAGATAACTAAACTTCAGAATCAAATTTTATACCTTAAGTGGAGATGTAACGTTGAATGAAAAACAGATCAGGCGAAGAATCATTGACCTTTGTATGCACATGAATGCGATTGGATTAAATCAAGGGACTTCAGGGAATATTAGTGCTCGATACAAAGATGCAATGCTAATTACACCTAGTGGCATAGCTTACGATCAGTTGGCCCCAGACGATATTGCAAGTGTTATTATAGGAGAAGGAGAAGGAGAAGGAGAAGGAGAAGGAGAAGGAGAAGGAGAAGGAGAAGGAGAAGGAGAAGGAGAAGGAGAAGGAGAAGGAGAAGGAGAAGGAGAAGGAGAAGGAGA
>CALFBL010000380.1 GCA_937951695.1 uncultured Granulosicoccaceae bacterium
GCCGGTACGACGGTGTTTTGTCCACCGGAGCACCCCGCTGCCCCTTGGGGTGCAAAGGCCAGCATGCGCAGCATCGCCATATCGAACGCTTCGCGCGGGTCGGGCGCGTGCGGCATGTCGCGCCGGGCGTGCATGCCGATCTGATACCACAGCTGCAGATCTTCGCCGCTGATCGAGTCAGCGAGTGCTTGTAATTGATCCAGTTCGGTCGCATCAGGCTCTACGCTACCGGGCACCCATTGCAGTAAAGCGATTCGATGCGTCAGACTGAGCAGTTCCCCCAACAGCTCATGGTAGTCGGGCGCGTATTGGGCCAGATCAGTGATTTTTTCAAACACCGTACCCACGTTACCCTCAGCCAAAGCCGACAGCACATCGAGTAAGCGCGCCATGGATACGCGGCCCAGCATGGACTCCACTTCACCCACCTTCACCGAGCCTTCACCATAGGCTGCAGCCTGCTCCACCAGACTTAAGGAATCTCGCACACTGCCATCGGCTGCGCGAGCGATCAAATCCAGCGCGCCGCGCTCAAAGCTAATCGACTCTTCGTTGAGAATTTTCTCTAAATAGTCCGCCAGACGATCGGGCACCATGCGCTTTAAATTAAATTGTAAGCAGCGCGACAGGACCGTTACGGGAACCTTCTGTGGGTCGGTCGTGGCAAGCAGAAACTTGACGTGCGCCGGCGGCTCTTCCAACGTTTTCAACAGGGCGTTAAAACTGTGGTTGGAGAACATGTGCACCTCGTCGATCAGGTACACCTTGTAGCGTCCTGAGGTCGGTGCGTAGGGAACGTTCTCCAACAACTCTCGAGTTTCGTCCACCTTGGTGCGCGAGGCAGCATCGACTTCGATCAGATCAAAAAATCGGCCCGCTTCAATGTCCAAACACGTGGCGCACTCACCACACGGCGTGGCCGTCACCCCTTCCACCCGCTCACAGTTGAGACATTTGGCGAAAATTCTTGCCAGGGTGGTTTTACCCACCCCGCGCATGCCCGTGAACAGATACGCGTGATGAAGCCGATCAGTATCGAGCGCGTTGACCAGCGCTTTAAGAACGTGCTCTTGCCCGATCATGTCGCCGAACTGCTGCGGCCGCCACTTTCGCGCCAGGACTTGGTAGCTCATCGATCGGATCGACTGATTAAATTAAAGGGGAGTGGCGCCCCACACCAGCGTAAACCCGGCACCCGATTCCACTGCTGCCGCTGCTCCCTTCCAGGCCTGACGGGGTTCACAGTTTCTCGTCGCGAGAAAGCCGATGCGAAGCACCATTGAACCGGTATTGTGGCGGTTCCAGCCGGCAGACGCAACCCACTCACGCGGCAAAGGCATTTGCCAAAACGACAAGCAAACTTCTTCGCCCCACGGCTCTTCGATTCCGGTCTCGACTGAATCTGTTCATAATGGCATCGCCATGAACGATGCCATCAACATTCTCATCGTCGAAGACGAATCGGCCATCGCCGAAATGCTCAGCGTGGGTCTCTCACAAGCAGGCTATTCCCCGGAGATTGTGCAGACCACGCGCGCGGCGCGCGTGGCTCTGGCCGAGCAAGTGTTTCATCTGGCTTTAATTGACTGGATGTTGCCCGGTGGCAGCGGACTGGAACTGGTGCGCACCATTCGATCCGACAGGAAGCTAAAACACATGGCGCTGATGATCGTGACGGCGAGGACTGCGGAACGCGATATAACCACAGGGCTTGACGCCGGCGCCGATGACTACGTGTTGAAACCGTTTTCCCCGCGCGAATTAAACAGCCGCATCAAGGCATTGCTGCGACGAACGATGCAATCCGACGATGAGCAACCATTGACCAACGGAGCTTTATCACTGGACCCGCAATCCCACCGCGCCAGTGTTAATGGCGTAACCGTCGAGATCAATCACACCGAATTCAAGCTCTTACGTCACTTTATGATGAATCCAGATCGCGTCTACAGCCGCGCACAACTGCTCGACAGCGTGTGGGGTCCAGGCACCTTCATTGAAGAGCGGACCGTCGATGTGCACGTGCTGCGTTTACGTAAAGCGCTACGCGCAGCCGATCTTGACGATGCCATAGAAACGGTTCGCGGCGCCGGGTATCGGCTTATCAAAGAACCCACACAAACATCCTGAGACGTCCCGCTTAGACTTGGTTATCATGCCCGCCATCTGTTCAGATTCAGCAATTTTATGTCTGAAACGTGGCGACAAGAATTTGGGTGGCTGGTCATCGGCGCGATTGGCGTCGCCGCCGTCGGCTGGCTGCTCGGTTATCCCCTACTGGCGCTGGTGTTCTGTGCGGGCGTCTACATTGCCTGGATGCAACTGCGGGTGGTGAGTATCGTGCGTTGGCTGGAAGCCGGCGGTGCTCAGCGTTTAGCACCACCGACCGTTGGCATCATGAACGATGTGGTGCACTTGGTGCATCGCGAAAAATCCTACAGCCGAAAACAAAAGAATCGCTTCAAACGATCATTGCTGCAATTCAATAACCTCGCCTCTGAACTGCCCGACGTCACTGTCGTGCTGGATAAAAACCACTTGATCCAATGGGCCAATGCCGCGGCCCGTGCTCACCTCAAAGTACACAGTGAGCGCGATCGCGGGCAACGTATCGACAATCTCATCCGAGACCCGGAGTTTCACGCTTTTATAAACAGCTCCGACCCCAGCATCGAAATTGAAATGGTGGCACCGGGGAACCCTGCCATGATGCTGTCGTGCCGGCTGATTCAATCGGGCCGCGGCTTAAAGGTATTGGTGGCGAGAGACGTCACCCAGCGTATCCGGCTGCGTGAAATGCGTAAAGATTTCGTCGACGATGTGAGTCACGAACTGCGTACCCCGTTAACCGTGATTCGTGGCTACACCGAGATGTTGATGGATAACTCGACGCTGGATGAGACCTCGCACAACGCGGTTGAAAAAGTACAAGAGCAAAGCGATCGGATGATGCACATCGTGCAAAAGTTATTGCACTTATCCCGATTGGAAGGCAATCGGCTCGAAGAACACGAAGGCGAAGTGGTGGCGGTGTCGGAACTCATCCGATCCATGGTTACCGATCTCTCCAACATCGCCGCGACGCAACACGAATGGGTGTTACAGCTCGACGATTCGCTCGGGCTGCGCGGTAACTACGATGAGTTGTACAGCGTGGTGCAAAATTTGTTGCAAAACGCGGTGAAATACTCAGGCAACGGCACGCTCATCACCGTAAGCTGGTCGCGCGAGGGCGTGCTCGACTCCAGCGCCGACATGAGCAAAGGCGCAACCCGCGAGGACCTGGCCAGAGCGTCTCTTGTGGTCAGCGACAACGGTATCGGCATCGAAGCCTGGCACGTACCCAGACTCAGTGAACGTTTCTACCGGGTTGATCGGGCGCGAGCTCGTGAGACTGGAGGTACCGGTCTGGGTCTGGCGATCGTGAAGCACATCACACAGCGTCACGGTGGTCAATTATTGATCGATAGCGTTCCCGGTGAAGGCTCGGTTTTTACCATCAACTTTCCCATCCAACGGGTTGAAATTTTAGTCGATCAGGCCTCAAACTTTTAATCCATCCCAGCCAGGTTTAGGCGTTGTCACATCGCTGTCATATTCGGCATCGATAATCGCCCCGTCAAGCCATGAAGCACCCGACTCGCAGGAAAACGTGTCACCTGCCTTCTCAACCGTCCGGGCTAGGGGATCCTAGTTCCAAGTCACCAACATAGGCTTTTTTTAGTTATGTCAAAACATATCCTTTTGTCTACAACCGTGCTGGCGTTAGGTATATCGCAAGCGGCACACGCCCGTGATTACATCAGCGTCGTGGGCAGCTCGACCGTTTACCCGTTTGCCACCGTCGTGGCTGAGCGCTTCGGTAAGTCATCCAGCTTTGCCACCCCCAAAATTGAATCGACCGGCTCTGGTGGCGGTTTGAAACTGTTCTGCAACGGAATCGGCGTCGATTCCCCCGACATCACCAATTCTTCCCGTCGCATGAAGGCCAGCGAGTTTGAGCTCTGTCAACAAAACGGCGTCACCGATGTGGTGGAAGTATTGATCGGCTTTGACGGCATCGCCTTTGCCAATTCACTCGACGCAGACCCGCTTGAGCTGGAATTAAAAGATATCTACCTTGCACTGGCGAAAGAGGTACCCAACCCCGATGGCAGCGAGTCACTGGTTGCGAACCCCTACGCCAT
>CALFBL010000381.1 GCA_937951695.1 uncultured Granulosicoccaceae bacterium
GGCCTCAAGCGTCATCTGTGCGACCCAACGGTGATTGCATTAATGCGGTACATTAGGTGCAAGTTGATATTTGGCATAAATGCAGAAAAGGTACTGAAGACAGGTGCTACGCGGCACTGCCTACTTTGTCGATGAGCTGCCCGCCAACTGGACGATTATCGACTCCAGCAGAATAGACAAACCCGGCCGCGTTGAAAAGCCCATTAATCCCTACGATTACGTCGACGAGAACCGCGATGCTGATTGCAATAGCGGCGCGTCATTGACCAGCCAAGGCGCTGCGCAAAACGCCGGTAACACCAACGCTCAAACGCCTGCGCCTTCGGCCGGCGCGGTGATGAAATTCATCCCCACCGAACAGCGTCGACAACTCAACTCCGAGGTACGCGCCACCACCGTGCTGCGTCTACCCTCGTACCAGATGGTGAAGAACGATCCGGCGTTGTACGCGCACGCCAGCCGTGTGCTGCATCTGGAAACCAACCCGGGTAACGCCCGAGCACTTGTGCAAAACCAAGGCGGTCGAAAACTGTGGATGAACCCGCCACCGGTGCCGCTATCGACCGAAGAGATGGATTATGTATTCGACCAACCTTTTGCTCGTGTGCCGCACCCAAGCTATAACGGTGCACGCATACCCGCCTATGAAATGATTCGGTTTTCTGTGAACATCATGCGCGGCTGTTTTGGCGGTTGCACCTTTTGTTCGATCACCGAGCACGAAGGGCGAAAAATACAAAACCGTTCGGAAGATTCCATTATTCGCGAAATTGAAACCATGCGCGATACGGTGCCAGGCTTTACCGGTGTGGTGTCAGACTTAGGCGGCCCTACCGCCAATATGTACCGCCTGGCCTGTAAATCAAAAGAGATCGAATCCAATTGCCGCCTGCCCTCTTGCGTGTATCCAGGCATTTGCAAAAATCTCAACACCGATCACGCGCCACTGATCAGTCTGTACAAACGCGCTCGTGAATTACCCGGCATAAAGAAAGTACTTATCGCGTCGGGCCTACGTTATGACTTAGCAGTGGAGTCACCCGAGTATGTGAAAGAACTCGTTACTCATCACGTCGGTGGTTACTTAAAGATTGCACCGGAACACACCGAAAGTGAATCACTGGATAAAATGATGAAACCAGGCATCGGTGCCTACGATGAGTTCAAGCGACTGTTTGAGAAGTTCTCGAAGAAAGCCAACAAAGAGCAATATCTCATTCCGTACTTCATCGCAGCCCATCCAGGTACGCGGGATGAAGACATGATGAACCTTGCCTTGTGGCTGAAGAAAAACGATTTTCGCGCCGATCAGGTGCAAAACTTCTATCCCTCTCCCATGGCCACAGCAACCGCCATGTATCACACCGGAAAAAATCCGTTGAAACGCATTCGCTCCAAAGACGATGTTGAAGTGTTTGTCGCCAAGTCACCCGAGCAACGGCGTTTACATAAAGCGTTTTTGCGTTATCACGATTCAAACAACTGGCCGATGCTGCGCGACGCGCTCCGTGCTATGGGACGCAGCGATTTAATTGGCAGCGGTGAGCATCAGCTGATTCCGAAATACCAGCCCAGAACCGATGGCAGTTACCAATCGGCACGTCGAAAGAACAGTACAAAACGCGCAGTTGTCCCTGGAAAACAAACGGGGAAATCGCGATCAGGCAAACGCAAGAATACGTCTCCGGCCAAGCGCCCCACAACAACGCTTCTGACCCAACACACAGGCTTACCTCCCAGAGAGCATGAGTAAAATTGGTTGACGCGTTTTTCATCAAACACGACGCTGATGCTGAACGGTTTACCCCGACAGAACACTGTCGTGGCCCGTGGGCTGCCGAGCATTGCCACGCTGGCCCACCAACGGGATTACTCGCACGGGCGATGGAACAGGCGCTGCCGCTTCAGCGTCTAACCCGTATTACCGTGGAACTTAATCGCCCCATTCCGTTTGAAGGGTTTACGGTTAGCGCTGACGTGGTAAAAGCAGGCCGAACGGTGAGTACCGCTGCCGCGCAGATCGTGTCACTGAGCGGTAAACCGGTACTCAATGCTCGCGGATTATTGATGAGCGAGCGCGGTGAACCCCTGAGCTACCCGCAACGTACGCAAGATCTACAGCCGGTCAGCCATTACGAGTTGCCAGAATCGGCACAACCAGGCGATTTTCCGATACGCAAAACATTACACGGGTTACCGGCTTTTAACGGCAGTGGGGTACAAACCCGCTACCCGAAACAGCAAACATCAAAACCTGGTAGAACATCGGCCTGGTTAAAGACCGTGCCGTTGTTTGAGGACGAAACACCATCACCGTTTCAGCGTATTTGCCCATTGGCCGATTGCGGTAACGCGTTTGGTCGGCTGGCAGAACCGGATGAAGTAACCTTCATGAACACGGACCTTACCGTGTTGCTTCATCGTGATCCCGTCGGCGAATGGATGGGCACCGACTCGACGTGTTATTGGGAGCCCAACGGCATCGGTATGTCGGACTCCCAACTGTTTGATCAACAGGGCATTGTAGGACGCGCAATACAAACCCTATTATTGCGCTAAGCTTGACCAATTAAACTAATGAGTTTGCTGTATTAATGCACAAAGCAATCGTCCATATCGGTACCGAGAAGACCGGCAGTACAGCGATTCAAAATTTTCTGTACAAGAACGAATCCCTACTCTCAACCTACGGTCACTATTACCCGTTTCAGACCTGCGGGCTCATCAGTAACTTTCGGCTCGCGATTTATTGCCTAGAAGCAAACGATCCCAATCTGGTGGCGATGGATCGGCGCGCGGCCAATTCTCCTGATCTAGTGACGTTTACTGAAGATCCCGACCAGTGGCGTGATAACTTTGCCGAAGCGCACATCGATCAGATCCGTACCATCCACAATCGTCATAAAGATACGACGGTGATTTACTCATCAGAACACTTTCATTCTCGTATCGTAAAACCGGTTGAGGTCGAGCGCCTGCATGAATTTTTAGATCTGCTGTACGATCAGGTTGACATTATTGCCTACTTCAGGCGCCAGGATCGTTTGGCCGTTAGCAGCCACAACACGTCCATCCAGGGTGGCGCGACTAACCCGTTTGATTTCAGCAATATAGAAGGCAAAACCAATTACTTCGATTATCTGTCTTTGATGCAACGCTGGGCGGATGTGTTTGGAGCGCAACACGTTCGTGCGAAAGTCTACGAACGCGATCGCTTGATCGGCAACGATGTCGGTCACGACTTCAAAGCCAGCACGCTGTCTGATGAGATCATTAGTCGCCTGGAAAAGAGGCCATTGCACTATGAGCGCTCGAATCCGAGGTTATCGTACACCGCGTTGAAAGCGTTACTGGAATTTAACCGCATGGATGCAAACGACGCGTTGCTGCAAGGCAACAACAAGCCGTCGATACGTCAGGCTTTGATCACAAAGCTACACGATGTTAACGATGAGCACGGAGAGATGTTACCACCACGTAGTACAGCACTTGAGTTTTACGAGCGCTTTCGCAGTGATAACGAGCGCGTCTTCAACGATTACGGTAAAGGCGATTCGTTCAACGAAAATTTTTCGATGTTCCCGGAAACCGAAAGTGATGCGCCTGCGGTTGACGCGCTTGGTGTTTTGACAGCGCAACTAAATTCAATTTTCGCAGAGTCCAACACATGAAGATGGATGTGGTCGATGACGGCGATGCGCAATCCTTTGCGCGCGGTTGCACTCAGGGGTATTACTTGGACGTAATCCGCCCATCCAGCGTGGGTGTCAACGGGCCATTTTTTGCCATATAGTCGGCGAGGACCACATCGAGGTCGGGTCCAAAATCGTAAACCTCAGAGGCATTCGTGGAGAAGATTTCATAGCCGTCCCCACCGCCCCTTACGAAATTGTTTGACACCACGCCGTAAATCGCAGACTCATCGATAGGCTTCCACTCACCGTCCTGCTGCACCAGCACCTCCAGCACTCGGCCGTTGCCGGCAGGCTTTGCTGGATCCCAGGTGAATTTCATACCCGCCACTTGTGGAAAACGCCCTTTGACTTCTTCGACTTGACTTACGCCATTTTCAATGGCAGCGACCACATCAGCGCCGGAGATTTTGAACGTCGATAAGGTATTTTGAAACGGCAGTACCGTCAGCACATCTGCCATCGTGACCTGACCTGCGTCCAGCGATGCGCGTATACCGCCAGAATTCATTAGTGCCAGCGAGACGCCTTGATTGGCCACGCGATCAAGCATGGCATCGGCAATCAGATTACCCATTTCGCATTCCTGCACCCGGCACACGTCACGATTGCCTTCAATGACAGCAGCCGACTCGGCAACCACCTGGTTGCGGATTTCGTCCAGCGGTAACGCCATCTCTGCCACTCTGGCAACAGTCTTTTCATCTTCGACCACCGCTCCGTCAATCACTAACGACTCACCGCTGGCGTCTTTAATCACACCCTCATCATCGAAAGTAACGGTCAATTCGCCGAGGTATTTGCCGTAAGCGTAGGCTTGAACAATGGCGGTATCTCCCACCATGGTTGGGTACGGGCCCTCAGCACCTTCATGGATATTGGACAACAAGGTGTTGGAATGCCCCCCCACGATGACGTCCACACCGGTTGTTTTGCTCGCTACGGCTAAGTCCACGTGATAACCCGAATGCGACAGGACAACAATCTTATCGATACCTTCTGCGGCTAAACGATCGACTTCCTTCTGCACAGCCGCAGCCGGATCACTAAAGGTGATGTTTTTGCCCGGGCTGGAGATGTCCGTCGTATCTTGTGGCGTCAAACCAATCAAGCCTATTTTCACGTTGCCCTTGGTTACGACGGTGGATTTTTCCAATACCTCCGCCAGCGCCGGTTCCTTAGTGACATCGCCGTTCGACATTAACACCGGAAAATTCACTCGACTCATAAATCCTGCCAGAACTTCTGGGCCGTCATCGAACTCGTGGTTGCCCACCGTCATACCGTCGTACTGCAGTTCGTTCATCATCTCTGCGGCCGCCGCGCCCTTGTAATAGTTGTAGAACAGCGAACCCTGGAACTGATCTCCGCCATCCACCAACAGCGCATTCGGATTTCGCTCGCGCGCGTCTTTTATGGCGGTGACCAGACGTGCATAGCCACCAAAACAGTCACCGGCCGTATTGTCCTCCGGCGAACAGCCACTGTCGTATTTGTTAATCGGTTCAAAACGCGAATGAAAATCGTTGGTGTGCAAAATAGTGATCGTATCGTCCGCAGCTGCAGGATACGCAACGGCAAAAAGACTCAAGGCGGTGCTGACTTTGAGCGCAAGGCGTAAGGGTGACATGGGGAAACTCTCCTGATCTAGTGGCAGTGATGAGCCGTCGAGCGGCGGCAGTGAGGTTATGGAATCGTCATCGGTAATCGTAAAGCACGTAACCGGAGTATACCCAATAGGTAGGATGATCCTCACTGCCCCACAGGGGTGCTAAAAGCGATAGACTGAATCCCATGGTTCGACGCGCGAAATACCGGCTAGGCCAGGTCGTAAAACACAGAGTCTACCCATTTCGCGGTGTGATTTTTGATGTTGACCCGGAATTTGCCAACAGTGATGAATGGTACGACTCCATTCCGGCTGAGGTACGCCCGAAAAAAGATCAGCCGTTCTACCACCTTTACGCGGAAAATTCCGACAGCACCTACGAAGCCTACGTGTCCGAAAGCAATCTGCTGCCGGATAATCCCAGTCAACCGTTACGACACCCGGCCATTGCCGAGGAGTTCAAGCGCGACGAACACGGCTTCTATCGCCTGCGTCCCGGCGCGGCTCACTAGTCAGCTGGCGCCACCGCTGTCTCGAAGATGCTTGATGACCACACCACGCCGCGGCATCACCTCATCAAAGTGCTTATTCGCCCAGCAGGCTTCGTGCAAAATGGCGTCGCCATTAACACCCGCGTGCAACAACTCTTCTCGCACCCGCAGCGCCCGACCCTGAGCCAACCGCTGATTGCCATTGTCCAGCTCGGTTTTGCCGTGTGAACAACCGATAATGCTCACCAGATCCCGATCCGACCGAATAGCGCTAGCAAGTTCCTGTAAATAGCGCTTATTCGCCTCTCCCATGATCAGCGAGTCATTAGGAAACACCAATATCCGCGAGCTGATCTCGGTGTAGTCCGCGGTTGAGTCTTTAAACAGGGGCTCGTACACGGACGTCCGCGACTCGTACATGTTCGGTTGCAGTGGATCCCACTCGGAGCTCTCCGCCAAAAGCCGGTTCAGATAAGGCACTTTCAGCTCCGACAGCCCGGTATGACTTGGATCGGATTCCTCGGCTTCAAACCCGGCGTTGCCCACCGCGGCGTCACCTACCCGCCGGCTGTCTAAGCTTGTGCTATTTGCTGTCGCTCGCGCACTGGGCCTGGGCGCGGGGCCTGTGCCGACAGATCTCAAGTCGTTGATGTCTATGCCGGCCACCAGCATCTCTGATGCGGGGGCGATCCGATCACCGACGATTTCGTAGCTCCGCTTTAGGTGCACGTGGCCCACGCTGACGTAGAAGGTATGCAAATTTTGCGGATCAGTAGCTGGAAGGTCGATATCGTAGCTGAGCCTTGGCAGGTCGGAATTCGGCCCGAGCAAGATGGTGAAGCCGGCTTGACGAAGCCGCTCCATTAGAATCTCGCCATAGCGTGTGCGCGGCAAGGCGGCAGTAAACCGGGTTCGGCCAGGTACAAAGTCCGGCACCCGCTCGATAACGTTTAAAAAGTCCGCAGCAATGAATTCCGATTTAGAGAAGTTTTCGTTGAACCCCTCCTCGTCCACCCTTAACTGTCCTTCAGGTTCGAAATCTGAAGCACGTTGAACGGCAGGGCCTGACGAC
>CALFBL010000382.1 GCA_937951695.1 uncultured Granulosicoccaceae bacterium
AACTGGGCGACATCGGTCAAGTGTTACGCGATTATCACCGCGTCTCGATAGAGATGGCGGACGGGCTTGATCGAGGTGATGAACTGTCGCGATTGCAAGCCCGCATCGATGCGGCCGATGGCTGGAGCGTCTCGCAGCGAATCGATGAGATTCTCTCGCGCATGTCGCTCAACGGAGAGATCGAGTTCAACACGCTCTCGGGTGGGCTACGTCGTCGGGTGTTGCTGGCAAAAGCCCTGCTGAGCGAACCCGATATATTGCTACTTGATGAGCCTACCAACCATCTGGACATTCCGTCCATTGAATGGCTGGAAACGACTCTGTTGGGGTTGCGTTGCACGCTGGTGTTTGTGACTCACGACAGAGCGTTTTTGAAAAAGCTGGCGAATCGCATTATCGAACTGGATAGAGGCCAGCTAAGTGATTGGCCAGGTAATCACGACGCCTATCTGGCGGGTAAGGCCGCGGCTTTAGCGGCGGAACAACAACAAAATGCGTTGTTCGACAAACGTTTGGCGGAGGAAGAGGTGTGGATTCGACAAGGCATCAAAGCCCGACGTACCCGTAATGAAGGCCGGGTAAGGGCGTTAAAACAAATGCGCCTTGAACGTAGCCAACGTATTGAGCGTCTTGGCAGTGCCGCTTTCACCGCGAATGTCGGCAATAAGTCGGGCAAGGTTGTGGTTGAGGCCGAGAACATCGGCTTTGGCTTCGACGAACGCAGCGTGGTCCAGCGTTTTACTACCACGATCATGCGTGGCGATAAAATCGGTGTGGTGGGACCTAATGGCGTGGGTAAGTCCACGCTGGTGCGTTTGCTACTCGGTGAGCTGGAGCCGCAAACCGGGTCGATTAAACTCGGCACCAATCTGGACATTGCCTACTTTGATCAGCTGCGCGGGCAACTCAATGATGAATTGACGGCGATGGAAAACGTCAGTGGCGGACAAGACATGGTCACGGTGAACGGTGAAACCAAACATATCATCGGTTATTTGCAAGACTTCTTATTTACACCGGCCCGTGCTCGCGCACCGATCACCGCTCTGTCGGGCGGGGAAACCAATCGGCTCATGTTGGCAAAACTGTTTTTGAAACCGTCGAATTTTCTGGTGCTCGATGAGCCCACCAACGATCTGGACGTTGAGACGCTCGAGCTGCTTGAATCTCTCGTTGCCGACTACACAGGCACAGTCTTGTTGATCAGTCACGATCGTGAATTTCTGGATAATACCGTTACCGGTACCTACGTCTTTGGTGAGCGTGGGCAAGTGTTTGAATACGTGGGTGGTTACACCGATGCGATGCGTCAGTTTGAGGCTCAGACCGAATCAACGGCGAGATCCCGATCGTTCTCAGTGTCTGGGAAGGGTTCTCAATCCGGCTCCAGTACCAACGCAAAACTGGTCTCTGATGTCGGAGCCAAGAAGACAGCACCCGCAGCGCCGGTGACAGCGACTGTGACTAAAAAGGTCAAGCTTAGTTATAAAGATCAGCGGGAATTGGATGCTTTGCCAGCCGACATCGAAGCCGCAGAAGTCGTGCTGAGTGAATTGCAAGCTACGATGGCTGCGGCCGACTTCTACACCAACGGTAAAGACGTGCAAGCGATCATCGACGCTGCAGGAAAAGCGGAATGCGAGCTGGAACGATTGTTTGCGCGCTGGGATGAACTGGACAGTCAACAAAACGGAGCAGAGCGCTAATCATGTCGTACACCACCGTAGAAGCGTTTACTGGCGATTTCACCTTACAAGAGCCATTGACCGAAGACGCGATAAACGCCGTCACTGAAGTGATGCGCTCCGGTCGGCTGCATCGCTACAACCAGGCGTCTGACGGGTTATCGGTTGTTTCAAGACTCGAAGCTGCCTACGCCCTCTGGCAACAACAGAACTATTGTCTGGCCTGTGCCTCGGGCGGCTATGCGATGGCGACGGCGCTTAGAGCGCTGGGGGTCGCCCCGGGAGATCCCGTATTGACGAATGCGTTTACCTTGGCCCCGGTACCCGGTGCGATTGAGTCTGTAAACGCCAAGCCCATTTTGGTGGAAGTCACTGAAGATTTGGTGATCGATCTGATTGACCTAACGTTAAAAGCCTCGCAGCATCCAGGTTCGGTTTTATTGCTGTCGCATATGCGGGGGCATTTGGCGGATATGCATAACGTCATGCAGATAGCCGATGCACATAACCTCACAGTGGTAGAAGACTGCGCCCACACCATGGGTGCCAGGTTCGATGGTGAGCGCAGTGGAAACTTCGGCAAGATCGCGTGCTTTAGTACACAAACCTATAAGCATTTGAATTCTGGTGAGGGTGGCTTTCTTACCACCTGCGATAAAGAACTCGCCGCTCGCGCTGTGGTGTTGTCAGGTTCTTACATGTTGTACGAACGCCACGGGGCTGTACCGTCCCGCGAGGTGTTTGATTCGATCCGCTTGCAAACCCCGAATTGTTCGGGTCGCATGGATAACGTGCGAGCGGCTATGTTGCTCAGCCAGATGCAACAACTGGATGAAAATTTGCGTCGCTGGAACGAGCGCCATGCTGCGATGCGCGAAGTCATCAGCGCTTCAAGTCGTCTGGTGCTGCCTAACCCGGTAGAGTCCTCGGTGCGTATTGGTAGTTCATTGCAGTTTCGCGCACCGTGGCTGGATGCATCGGGGTGTCAAGCGTTTGTTGAACACTGCCTGGTACTGGGTGTGGAACTCAAATGGTTTGGCAACCCCACACCGGTAGCGTTCACCAGTCAGCACGGCAGTTGGACGTACGTTGAGCCGCAGGATTTACCCAAAACCGACGCTGTGTTGGCTACGCTGTTTGATGTGCGTATTCCTCTGACCTTTTCGGTGGAAGACTGTCGCCACATTGGAGCCATCATAGGTGAAGTTGCCGCACGCTGTGAGTGATCGGGAGTCGACAGAACGCCGGATCGGGTTTGCGATTGCGTTAAATCTAACCGCTTTTTTTTGTTTTAGCGTGATGGACACCAGTGCCAAGTGGCTAGTCACCACCACGCTAACCGCGCTTCAGGTTACTTGGCTGCGGTATTTGATTCACTTTGCGTGGGTGTTAGTGTTGTTCTGGCCACATCATGGTAAGCATATGCTGCGCTCGAACCAGCCCGCGTTGCAAGTGCTGCGCAGCGCTTTACTGCTAATCGGCACCTTGTTTAACTTTGCCGCATTGTATTATTTACCGCTCACCGTAACCATCGCAATCTTTTTCTCCAGTCCGTTGATTGTATGCTTGTTGAGTATTCCCGTACTGGGTGAAAAAGTGGGTATCAGACGCCTATCGGCGGTGTTGGTCGGCTTCTTTGGTGTGTTGGTGATTGTCTCGCCTTGGAATGAATCGTTTGATCCGCATATCGTGTTGTCAATCTGCGCAGCGCTGAGTGTGTCTGGGTATTTTGTGATGTCCCGACGAATTGCCGGGGTGGATTCAAACGCGACCATGCAGTTCTACACCTCGGGTATCGCCACGGCCTTGTTGACACCTGCGGTTTTGTTGTTCGCCCCGGTCTCGCTGGATATAGGCGCTGTCTCTTGGCTAACCGCGTTGTTAATCGGTAGTTTAGGCCTTTTCGGACATACGCTGCTAACCCGTGCTCACCGTCACGCCGAAGCCTCGGTGTTGGCACCCACGGTGTACTCGCAAATTATCTACGTGGTTGTGCTCAGTTGGCTGATCTTTCAGCAGGCACCCAATACCACCACGGTAGTGGGTACGATTATTATTGTTGTTAGTGGCTTGTACCTCTGGGTACGCGAACGCCAGGGAGTGGTTTTATGACACGTGGAAAACCGCAGGTTTTGCCGTATGGCAGTTGGCCGTCCAGTATCAGCGCATCTGCGGTGACAACCGCTGGTTCCAAACCCGGACCGATGGGTGAATATCAGAACCATAGAATTGCCAGCGTATCCAAACCCAGTGAAGCGGGCCGGGTAGCGTTGATTGATCACATCGCTGGTGGTGAGCCAATCGATCTACTGCCGAGTGCTTTCTCGGTGCGAACGCGTGTGCACGAGTACGGTGGCACGGCTTGGTGGTTGGGTCAATCGACGCTGTACGCGTGTCACTGGGGGGATCAACGGCTGTATGCCGTGTCCGGGTCCATCGAGGCGC
>CALFBL010000383.1 GCA_937951695.1 uncultured Granulosicoccaceae bacterium
GCTTTGTTGGTGCTCGAGGCGATGAAGATGGAGACAACGCTGGTCGCCCCGCGGGATGGTGTGATCAAGCGTGTGCTCTGCGCGCAAGGGGATGCTGTCAAGGACGCAGATGTGCTCGTCCAGTTCGAATCAACCGATTGAAATCAGCTGGCTCTGCCCATTGACCTTTCTAAAACCTACCGACCCCCAAGGAACACCCGATCGATGTCCAATTTGCAGGTGTTAAATGACTACGTGCTGCATCGGTTAACCTCAAATAAAGGTCGACTGATTGCCTTAGTCGGACCTCCAGCGGCCGGGAAGAGCACCTTGGCTGAAGAACTGCATCAGTCTATGGTTAACCAAGGGAAAAGTTGTTCTGTGGTACCGATGGACGGGTTTCATCTGGACAACAAAATCCTTGAAGCGCGGGGCTTGATAAAGCGCAAGGGCTCGCCATCAAGCTTTGATGCACACGGCTTTGTTCATCTGATCAAACGCATTCATACAGGTGTTGATACCGTCTATGCACCGGTATTTGATCGAAGTCGGGATATTGCCATCGCTGGTGTGCAACCCATTGATCCATCCGATGAAGTGGTGATTGTTGAGGGTAATTATTTGTTACTGGATCAGGCACCCTGGAATGAGCTTCGCTCGATGTTTGATATCACGCTGTTCCTAAATCCGGGCCTCGAAACAGTCGAGCGTCGAATTTTGCAGCGATGGAAGCAGGGCGGTTTCGATGTACAAACCATTCAGGAAAGAGCTTATGAAAACGATCTGCCCAACGCAAGGTGTGTTCTGACGCAATCAAACACGAACGGTGCTATTGAACTTGATCTTACTCGCGATGATATCGCGCAGCAGTTGAACTAAGTCGCCACGGCAGTGTAGTGAGTCGCGGCGACAGTCTGGTGGGTCACTACCGCCCTACAATGCTCTTGTGGGGCACTGGACTTAAGCAAAGAATAAGCATCTCGATGAGGTGAAGAAATAGTGATTTCAGCCAGGCAAACCGGCTAGCAATCAGTGCAGTGCCGTGCAGTTCAGTTCAGCTCCAATGCCACGCTCAGATCATGTTAAGTAATTCTACCGTAGAATGTCACCAGAACTGGCTTTCACGGAACGGCTCAATATGACTCCGAACTCAACATCGTCGGACTCATGTTGTGCCCAATCACGAGTCCGAATCCTCTATTGTCCCCCCACATTACAGATAGGCTATCCCTTCACCAGCCAACATCGCTAAAGAGCGATAACCTAGCAGGTACACACGTGTTAAACATTGCCATAGTCGGTGCCGGTCTTGTCGGCCAACGCCACGCAAACATTATTCAGTCATTGCCGAATGCCACCTTGTCGAGTGTTATCGATACCGCTAATTCTGGAATTGAGTTTGCGAAAGCCCTTGGGGTACCCACACACGCATCCATCGAAGACTTATTGGCTCATACACAACCAGATGGAATTGTCGTCTGCACCCCCACAACCTTGCACATTGAACAAGGTCTGCACTGCGTTGAGGCTGGAATACCAGCATTGATTGAAAAACCCATCGGTACCAGTTCGTCCGAGAGCCTGACACTGGTTGATGCCGCGAAGCGCAAGAAAGTCCCGCTGATCGTTGGTCACCATCGGCGCCATAACCCATTAATCCACGCGGTAAAACGCTGCATTGATTCCGGTCGATTGGGAGAGATTCGGGCCGTGCATTCACAGTGCTGGTTTTATAAACCTGACGAATATTTTGAGATCGCCCCGTGGCGCACTCAACCTGGCGCTGGACCGGTATCGGTGAACCTGGTGCACGATGTGGATCTGATTCGCTATCTGTGCGGCGACGTAACTTGTGTTCAGGCCATGCGCTCACCCAGTGCCCGCGGGTTTGACAATGAGGACGTCGCCAGCGCTTTGCTGACCTTGGACAACGGCGCACTGGCCACTATCAGCGTATCCGATTCGATTGCAGCTCCGTGGAGCTGGGAACTGACTTCAAAAGAATATCCGATTTACCCGAAAACCCCGGAGAGCTGTTACCGCATCGGGGGTAGCAAGGCTTCCTTGTCGGTGCCGGATTTAACGCTGTGGTCACACGACCAAAAGCCCGATTGGTGGTCTCCCATAAACACCGAGACCTTAATGTTTGAACCAGCAGACCCATTGGAGGAGCAGATGCGCCATTTTTGCCGGGTCATAAGGGGTGAAGAGGCACCGTTAGTGAGCGCTGAGGAAGGCTATCGCTCTTTACGAGTTATCGAGGCCATTCAACGGGCCAGTGAGACCGGTGAACGAATAGAGCTCGGCTGAAGCGGTCGTGATCGGCCTAGCGTATCTGCGTAAAATCAGATAGTCTCGAGGTTCTATACTCACTATGTTTGGCCGGTTTCATGCCTCCCACATCCCGTCGCAAACGCAGTCGTCGCCACCCTCTGGACGCCGCGCAGTTGGCTGTTCAGGATAGCTTCGGCCCGAGGTCCAGAGCCTCCACAACGGTACCGTTACTCGATGAGGAATCCGTCGACAGGATTCATCAGGCGTCCTTGACGCTACTGGAAAACACGGGCTTGAGAGTGTTGCACCAAAAGGCTCGAGGCATCATGCAAGAACACGGTGCCAGCGTCGACGAGAGCACACAGATCGTGCGCTTCGGTGCTGAGGTGATCGAGCACCATATAAAAACCATTCCAAGTGAATTTACGCTGAACGCTCGAAACCCTGAGCACTCCGTTGTGCTCGGCAACAACAGCATGGTAAACGCGGTAGTGGCATCCGCACCGAATTGTTCCGATACTGACAAAGGGCGACGGACCGGTAACCAGGAAGATTACCGCAATTTTTTACGACTCGGCCAGTTCCATAACATCCTGCACGTATTTGGCGGCTATCCGGTTGAGCCTGTGGACCTGCACGCCTCGGTTCGCCATCTGGATTGCATTCAGGATTTTCTTACCCTGACCGACAAAGCGTATTGCATTTACTCACTCGGTGAAAAACGCGTGCTGGATGCACTTGAGATGACGCGTATCGGGCATGGACTGTCTGAAGAGGAATTCAAGGCCAAGGCGTGTTTGTTTACGGTAATCAATACCAATTCGCCGTTGCAGCTGGATATCCCCATGATGCAGGGCGTGTACGACATGGCCCGACATGGACAGCCGGTTGTCATAACTCCGTTTACACTCGCCGGGGCGATGGCGCCTGTCACGCTCGCCGGTGCAATAACGCTGCAAAATGCCGAAGCGCTGGCGACGTTGGCGTTTTCGCAAATGGTAAACCCGGGAGCACCTGCGATGTACGGAGGCTTCACATCAAACGTTGATATGAAGTCTGGCTCACCGGCTTTTGGTACACCGGAATACATCAAGGCGCAACTGATCAGTGGCCAATTAGCCAGACGTTATCACATTCCTTTTCGCACCTCTAACGTTTGCGCAGCTAACACGGTGGATGCGCAAGCCGCTTATGAGTCCATGATCGCACTGTGGGGGGCTACCAACAGCGGCGGGCACTTATTGATGCACGGAGCCGGCTGGCTGGAAGGTGGGCTGTGTGCCTCGTTTGAAAAGCTGGT
>CALFBL010000384.1 GCA_937951695.1 uncultured Granulosicoccaceae bacterium
ATCTGTTCGGTTTGGTGTGGTTCAAACAAATACAGCTGAGGCGCCCCCAGTACTTTTTCACCAGGGTTATGCCCCCAAGCTTGGGCGATCATACGAACCTCCATCGCCACTTCTGTGGTGTACATATGATCGGTATTGTACGGGTCATACTTTGAATGGCTTACCATGAAAGCCGGCTGCACCTTTCTGAGCAGATCCACCAGTTTGAACGTCGCATCCCGATCCACCACCAGCGGGTAGTCCCCCAAATCAAAAAACTGAATGTCGTGTACGTGAAGGGCTTTGGCTGCGTTCTCAGCCTCGTTACGTCGATTCGATTTCACCTGCTCCAGTGATTTTCCTTCTTTCCACAACCGGGCACTTTCGCCACGTTCGCCGTAGGACAGGCAAGCCACGGTAACCTCGTACCCAAGCTGTTGATGCAAGGCTATAGCACCACCACACCTCCAGACAAAGTCAGCGGCGTGGGCTGAGATAATCAGCGCTGTTTTTGTATCCGACATGATGTTAAATCTTCCTCCAGGGTTTCAATCGGCCGATAGCGGACCCCTCGCTGGTGCGATGAATGCGATAGCTGTCTGTACTTATGAAACTTCTCAAACTTTAGTCAGACTTTGAGTACGCCCATTTGATCCTCCAGCAACTGCATGACTTTCATCGCTGCCAGGCCTTGCGAAAAACTGGAGTTCGGTTCGCGCTTTTGTTGTATCGCATCGATGAACTCTCGATCGATCAGCTCGATGCCGTTACTGCTAGCTGCCACATCTGATAGATCTATCCGGTTTTCTTTTCCATCGAACAAATCATCGTAACGCGCCAGATAAGTTCCACTATCGCCGATGTATCGAAAGAACGATCCAAACGGGCCATCGTTATTAAACGACAACGACAGCGTGCACAGTTTACCGCTCGGGGTTTTCAATCCGATCGTCATATCCATAGCAATGCCCAACTCGGAGTGCGCCGGCCCCTGCAGCCCCATCACTTCACTGGGTATTTCACCGGTTTGATAGATAAACAAATCAATAGTATGACAGGCGTGATGCCACAACAGATGATCGGTCCAGCTGCGCGGCTCGCCTTTAGCATTCGTATTGGTGCGGCGGAAAAAATAAGTTTGCGCATCCAGTTGCTGGATGTTGAATTCGTTCGCATCGATACGCCGCTTTACCCATTGATGTGAGGGGTTGAACCGTCTGACGTGTCCTACCATACCTACCAGGTCACTGGTTTTTTGCGCCGCGTCCATTTTTATCGCATCCGCCAAGCTGTCGGCCATCGGAATTTCTGCAAAGGTGTGCTTACCGGCGTTCAACGCCTGAATCGATTGCTCACAGTGCAGCTGAGTCGGGGTAGACAGGATAACCGCATCCACGTCCTGGCTTAAAAAATCTTCAAACTCTGAACAGACATTGGGAATATTCCGCGCCCGGGCAAGCTCGGAGATTTTGTTTGGGTTCGGGCCGTAAACAGCGTTTACTTGGGCATCTGGGATGTTCGCCAACGCATCCAGATGCTTGATTCCAAACGCGCCATAGGCGCCAGCAACACCCAGCTTGACCACGTTATCGGTTCTCCAGAATTAAATGCCCCACGGCGGTATTCGATGCCGGCACATGATAGAAACGATGAACCTCTTCCACCGTGTCGTTCAGCGCGCCGCGCATGACGTACCACATCACAAGCTCTATCCCTTCAGAGCCTGCTTCGCGTAAATATTCTATATGCTCGATCTGGCTGCCGGTCTCTGGTTCGCTCACCAACAGGTCCATGAAGCGGGCATCCCATGCAGCATTGATAAGACCCGCCCGTTGATGCTGCAATTGATGGCTCATTCCCCCGGTGCCAAACACACACACTTTTAAATCTTCAGGGTAGGATTCAATGGCTGCGCGAATGGCTTTGCCCAAGGCGTAACAACGACTGCCTAGCGGGGCCGGGTACTGCACCACGTTTACTGCTAACGGCACCACGGGGCATGGCCATTGATCGGGCTGCCCGAACATCATAGTTAAGGGAACGGTGAGCCCATGATCGACTTCCATCTCGTTGATAATGGTGATGTCAAACGAATCCAGTACCAGCGATTGCGCAATGTGTGCGGACAAGTTTGCGTGCCCAGTTACTGTGGGTACCGCCCTGGGACCCCATCCTTCATCCGCAGGCTTATATCGGCTGGCACACCCCAACGCAAAGGTGGGAATGATGCGGGCATCAAAGGCGGTGCAGTGATCGTTGTACACCGTGAAAATAACATCCGGTTTTTCCTTTTTCATCCAGGCTTTGGAGAATTCAAAGCCTTTAAAAATAGGGCCGTAGTAATCGTCGTTGGAAATCCCCGAGTCTGAAGCCACTCCTAACGCTGGCACGTGTGAGCACGCCACGCCGGACGAGACATAGGCCATTATTGATCATCCCATTCTGATTGATAACGATTGCCTTCGATAGGCCGCCCTCCCGAAACCATCATTGCCCGATACGCAACTGATCCTTTACCAGTCATGAGCCCCGCAAGCTCCTGAAAATTGATGCCATGAAAGGCCGCGAGCTTTGAGGTGTAGTAAATATTGCCACCCAGTTCCAGCAACCCATTCCAATCTTGCGCCAGCGCCGCTTTGCGTTGCTCTGGTGTCATCGGAAATTGATCGATGTAGCCTTCTGGATCCGCTTTAAACACATCGCGATTGGGCTGCAACCGCAAGCTGATGCAAAACTGATTCAGTTGATAGCCCTTGGCGGCCTGATCACTGTCGAATATCACCGTCCCGGGTATGTCGTCATACGGCTTCTGATTCCCCATCTTCGATACCTGATTATGTTGTGTAGCTCGCCAACGCTCATTGCGATCGCCAGCTGTGAAGCGAGTTCAG
>CALFBL010000385.1 GCA_937951695.1 uncultured Granulosicoccaceae bacterium
GTGTCAGAACCGATGCTGAGTTCCGGGGTATCGGGCACCGGGATCACCCAACTGAAATCTTCCGCGTTACCGGTGTACTGAATTCGCACCATCGCTGTGACTGTGCCCGCTTCCTGACGGAAGACGATTTGTTCCGCCGCCTGATTAATGGGAACAGTGGTGCAGAAAAAGCCGCCGCACGCATAGGTCTGGGTGGATACCGTGGAGGCCACAAACGTCAGCGCCAAGGTCATTCCAGTCGCCGTTGGGGTCTTAAACATTGTCGATCCTTATCTTTTCGATCAATATTTGGGAAAATATACCCAAATAAGAATAAATGCAACCATTTTATCCTCGAAACTGTGCAAGGTTGGTGCTTTTTTTCGAGTTCTTCCGCCGTTGCAATAGTGCCGTGGATTCGATGGATTGCTGAAGGGTTGGACAGAGCTCAGCGATCTTTACGATGACTTTTTCAAGGCCTTCTCGTGTTTCCATAATTTCATAGCCGCTAGAAACCGTTTTAGCGGTAACTTCGATCAGCGGCAAATTTGCCGTGGTTACAATGTCGAGCTTATCGTCCCACTTGGCTTCCCAGAGCTCTTCCCAGCTGGTCGGTGCTTTGGCGAGGAAATCGGTGTTGGACACGAATGTGGTGTAGAACGTCAGTGCACCGACCCCAAACGCTTTGCCCTCATCCAGGCGTGTGCAGGGCCAAGGGCGGTATCCGCCTAACGCAGCGCCTTTGGTAGCTCATTCAGGAGTTCGTGATCGGGATGTCGACTGTTAAACTCGATCATCTCTTCACGCGCCAAATCCAGTTCATTCGCGTCCACCAATCTTTTGATCTCCGCCATCCAAAGCTCTGGAGAATCCCGGAATGGGTATGTTAGTGCTGAATCTGCGGCGACGGCTGTCGTGTTCTCTGACAGGACAACTGCATCGGGCGCTAATGGGGCTGGGACCATCATCGGCGCAGCCTCGCGGAGTTGTGTTGAAAGTTTTGAAGCCGGAGGTGCCGGTGCTTCAGCGGCCCGTACGGCAGGTGATGCGTTCGATACTGAGTTTGACGCTGAGTTAACCGCAGAGCCGGCCGCCCGAGTTGACTCGGTTTCCGAGACCATCTCTAAAATGATTGAATCGGCGGTGGTAGCGCTTGAAGTACCGTTAATCTGTGGTCTGTTAAGTTCAGTTTTTTTCATTGTGGCCGGCACCAACATGACACCGATGAAGAGTACCGCGGCAGTGGAAAACGCTTGCGGCCAAGTAGGCTCCCACGACGAGCGAACGCGTTTTTCCGCTCCATCCAGTTTTAGTGCATCGTGCGCTTGCGCCAACATCGTTTGATCCAGCTTGGGTGGAATTTTTGCCTTGGATGGATCCATCAGCGCATGCAGGTCTTCGTCGTTTAACGAATCGTCGAGTGGTGTGGTTTTGTTCATGACTGGACTCGCAACTGCTGGCGCAATTTGGTATACGCATAGCGCAAGCGACTTTTTACGGTTTCCTGGGCCTCATTTTGTTCGCTCGCAATCTCTGCCAGTGTGAAGCCAGCAACATATTTAAGTATCACGGCTTCTCGCTGCTCCCAAGGCAACGTATGAATGGCGTGTTGAACCAGTTCTCGATTCTCATTAAGTTCGTTGAGCTCCATCGGCGATAGGGGTGCTTCCAGAGTGGTCACAGAATTTTGAACGCTGGTTTCGTCGAACGCATCGGTGAAATTGTTTGGTGAACGCCGGTAATGGTCAATCAACCGATTACGGGCGATGCGATACAGCCAGGATTTAAATGTTCCTGTGTCTCGAAAACTCTCCCGAGAATTGATCACCGATGTCCATACGTCCTGAAATAATTCTGCGGCGCGTTCTGGGTCTGAGCAGCCGTGTAACACGAATTGATACAAAGGCAGACGATATCTTGCGTAAAGCGCGTCAAACGCTTTTGCTTGCCCCGCTGCGTACGCCAACATCAAACCGTTGTCGTCTTCAGTTTCTGCTTTAATATCGCGTTTCAAATTCACGTAATTGACGCTGCAAGGTTCCTGTGAGCCCCGTCCTTGACACAAAGTAGATTCGGACAGGCGTCGCGCAAATGCCATTATCTGAATCCTCTATTGTATAGCTCAGTTCTCTTAACCGCGTGGTCGTTTTTGCGCCTCGTCTGGTGGTAGGCGATTGAGTGCTTGCTCGGATTGGTTATTTAATTCCTGAGCTAATCTGACGAGATTAATGAATTCCTGACGGTACCCGAAGCTATCGTCACCGCGCGCTGTGAGTGCGAGATCGATCAGTGCCTGATTGGTATAATCGTTTAAGTACTTGCCGCCGCGAAGCTGCTGGCCGAATGCTGCCACAGCGGTAGCGAATCTAAAGTTCGTACTGGTGTCGGCTACGCTGTCGATAACGTCATCGATGTTGACAATATTGGATACGATTTTGCTGGAGCTGCCGTTTGGAGTTTTGTAGCGTAAGCGAAGTTCTGCGATTTCGTCGAGCTGGCTATTCAGTGACGCCGTCTCGATGCGGTAGCGCGACTCGGTGTTGCGTTCACCACTACGGCCGACCAGCGCTATTTCATACAGAGCGGTTACGGTATGTCCGGCACCTATGTCACCCGCGTCGACCTTGTCATTGGAAAAGTCTTCGTTGGCCAGTTGGCGATTTTCATACCCTATCAGACGGTACTCACTGACCACTGCGGGGTTGAACTCTATCTGGATTTTAACATCCTTAGCCACTGTCAACAATGTTGAACCAACCTCGTCGGCTAACACTTTTCGCGCTTCGTTCAATGTGTCAATGTAAGCGTAGTGACCATTGCCAACATCGGCCAATTGCTCCATCAGTTCATCGTTGTAATTACCTGTGCCAAATCCAAGTGTGGTCAACGCGATACCGGAACGACGCTGTTCTTCGATCAATTGTTTCAGCTGATCGACGTCTGAGTAGCCCACGTTAAAGTCACCATCGGTAACGAGAATGACTCGATTTACGCCATCCTCTTTAAAACTCTGTGCCGCCAAGTTGTATGCTAAATCGATTCCAGCGCGTCCGTTTGTCGAACCACCGGGCACAAGAGCATCAATTGCGGCGGCAATGGCCGGCCGATTATTTCCGGG
>CALFBL010000386.1 GCA_937951695.1 uncultured Granulosicoccaceae bacterium
AGAATGAAACTACGAGGAAACGGTGATTCAAGAGTCGAATCAATACTGATGTATATTTCTTATTCTTTTCCTTATGTTCACAGGCGTGTATTGTACTAGTCGATATGTAAGCTTGCTCGAGAAACTGCATGCGGTTAGACGATTGGACCGATACTGTTTCCAGTTCAACGCCCATAGCGTCAGCGGCCGCCTGGGCAATATCGACTTCCATTCCGACAATATTGCCGTCGCTGTCCCGATAGCCCCACGGCTTGTAATCTGCCTTAACGCCAACGACCATTTTGCCGCGCTCCATGACTTTGTTCCAGACATCATTGGTACAGGCCGCATGGCTGATGGATGACAGTGTACCCAGAGCCGTGGCAACTATCGTTGAAACTGCAATTTTTTTAACACTCATAATGATTTTCCTCGTGTCGAATGAAAGTGGATGATGAATAGATAGTTGCCCTCAGAGTGAGCAATCTTGTTGTTATCTCTGTCGAGAACACGTGATGAGTGTTTCAAACGGCACCGTGATTGTCAAATTATGTGTTGCATGCTTCAATGGCCGCTCGAACCCGTCAATCGGATGCACGCCATGACCAGCCCCTTGCCCACTCATGCCTCAGTAGTGGTGATTGGCGGCGGAATCATGGGGTGCTCAACCCTTTACCATTTGGCCCAGCTGGGTGTGACTGACGCCGTGCTGCTCGAGCGCAACCGACTGACCTCAGGGACTACCTGGCATTCTGCAGCTCAGGTGAGAGCGCTTCGCAGTTCGCGAAATCTGACTCGGATGATTCAATATTCAGTGGATCTTTACAGTCAATTGGAGCAAGAAACCGGTCAATCTGTTGGCTGGATACAAAAAGGTTCGTTGTCCATCGCAACCCAACCGGATCGTATGATTCATATCAAGCGCCAGGAAGCTCTGGCGCATGCCTACGGTATTGATGCACGCTCTATCAGTGCCGGTGAGGCGGCGACGCGTTGGCCATTGATGAACAGTGAAGATGTGTTAGGGGCGGTGTGGTCACCCGAGGACGGCAGAGTATCTCCCAGTGACGTGTGTGCCGCTTTGACTAAGGCAGCACGATCAATGGGTGCTAAATTCTTTGAAAATACAGGCGTCACAGGTGTACTTACTGAGAACGGCGCTGTGCGCGGTATTGAAACCACAACGGGTGCTATCCGCTGCGATGCCATCGCGTTATGCGCAGGCTTGTGGTCGCGCGAGATCGGCGCTATGGCTGGCAGTGAGGTGCCTGTTCAAGCCTGTGAACACTTTTATTTACTGACCAATCCAGTAGACGGAATTACTGGGAACACACCGACATTGTCAGATCATGATTCGCATCTCTACATACGTGACGATTCCGGCGGCTTGTTAGTGGGCTGCTTTGAGCCAGTGGGTAAAGCGGTTGCGCCCGGTGTGCTCGGTGAGAATTTTGAATTTGAATTGCTGCCAGAAGATTGGGATCACTTTGAACCCATGATGCGCAACGCCTTGCATCGTCTGCCTGTGCTGGAAAACGCCGAGGTGAAAATGCTGGTAAATGGGCCGGAGAGCTTCACACCCGATGGCACATTCATGTTAGGCGAAACTGCAGAAACTCAAGGATTGTATTTGGGCTGTGGGATGAATTCTGTCGGTATTGCCAGCGGTGGGGGAGCAGGGATGAATCTGGCGCATTGCATTGTGCACGGCAAAACCGCTTATGACTTAACCGAAGCTGATGCGAAGCGTTTTGCCCCCGTGTTTAACTCATTGGATCATCTCATGCACCGAGCGCCTGAAATTTTAGGCACGCATTACGACATCAGTTATCCCGCTAAGCAACTTCGGTCTGCCCGCAACCTTCGATCGCTTCCTCTTGCCGAGGAGCATCGGCAGGCCAAAGCCTATTTGGGGCAATTCTATGGCTGGGAGCGACCGCTGTATTTTGATGCGGATACCGAACCTAGATTGACCTTCGATCGTTCCGATTGGCATGAACACGTGCGCGGTGAAGTGCGTGCAGCTCATGAACGCTCCGGACTCTTTGATCTGTCGTCATTGGGTAAAATCGACGTAATAGGTGCCGATGCAGAAGCCTTCCTGATGAGTACCTGTGCCGGTCACGTTAACCGCGCTGTAGGACGGGTGATGTACAGCGCCGTGTTAAATGCAGCAGGAACCTACGAAAGCGACATCACACTACAACGTCTCACTCAAGACCACTACCGATTGTTCGTCGGAACCAACCACATCAATCGCGACTTCGCGTGGTTTAGCCGTGCAGCCGTTGGTTATAACGTTACCGTGGTGGACGTGACAGAGCGCTACGCGGTGCTTGCCTTGATGGGCCCCACGGCCGCTGATGTGGTGAAAGCGATGCAAGGTGACTTGACGACTATCGAGTATTTCTCGCATGAGCCAAGCCGGCTCGCTGGAATTGTTGTCCGAGCCGCCCGGGTGTCGTACATTGGCGAAGCTGGTTGGGAAATAAGCTGTAATTGGAGCGATGTAAACGCTCTGTACGCTGCCATGATTACGGCCGGAGCGACGCCCTGTGGGCTGTTTGCGCAAACCTCCATGCGCATTGAGAAGGGATTTTGCGCCATGGGTCATGAGTTGGATTCCGATGTGTCTCCGGTTGATGTCGGGTTAGACGTCTTCACTCGAAAATTGGGTGGATTTATCGGACACGCAGCGTTGCAAGAGGCAAGTGAGAACGGCAGAGTAAACTGTATGAGGTCTTTGTTGTTTGACGATATGTCAGTTAATCCGATAGGGCATGAACCGGTCTATCGTGGTGAAGAACCTATCGGCACTACGAGCTCGTGTGCGTTCGGATTCCGGATTGGCAAACCCATTGCGCTTGCTCTTTTGGATAAACCTCTAGCCACCGGGGTCAGGGTACGCGTCAACGTCGGTGGTGAGCTCGTTGAGGCCATCGTATGTTCTGGCGCTGCCTATGATCCGATGGGTAAGCGAATGGGTTTGGGTTAGTAGAACGGTATTTTTACGGGGGTCGAAGAGGTCGAGATGAAAACAATCAAGGGTAGTTGTCATTGTCAGGCCATTCAGTTTGAAATAGCCACCGATATTACCGCACTGACCACTTGCGATTGTTCTATCTGCGCGCGAAAGAATGCGCTGATGGTCAAGGTTCACGAAACGTCGATGACTATCACAGCGGGTGAAGATTTTTTAAATACTTACCACTTTAATACGAAAACCGCCATGCATTATTTTTGTAAGGCCTGAGGGATCTATCCGTTTCATAGGCAACGCATGCCACCTGATTTCTACGGGGTGAACGTTTATTGTCTTGAAAATTTTGATCCAAAGGGTATACCCGTTCGAGCTACTGACGGAATCGGGATGGACTGAACGTTCTATAGTCACAGTCACTTTCAGACGTTCGTACGACGAGCTCGACTACGGTAACGTTGTGCAAAGTCGACCAAGAAACTTGAGTTTTTCAAATATGAAGAATCTTAAAATAACCGAAATCAAAGCCTTCGTACCTTCGAAAGACTTCGAACTGTCCAAACAGTTTTATCAGGACATCGGTTTTACCATGGCCTCTGAAGGAGGCGGGGTTGCCTACTTTCATTTTGATCACGTCAGTTTTTTGCTGCAAGATTACTGTGCTGAATCGCAGGCAGAGAATTTTAATATGCACATTCTTGTGCAGGACGTGGACGCTTGGTGGGCTCATGTGAATGACAGCGGTGTAGTGAAAAAATTTGGCGTCACGCTAACACCGATAGAAACCCAACCGTGGGCCATGAGAGACTTTCGTCTGACAGACCCTTCCGGTGTGGTGTGGCGCGTCGCTGAAAATATCTGAATCTGTTTAATTCTACAAGCCCACTTTGAACCGAGGCGCATATGGGTCTTTACACGCATTTATGTCTGAAAGTATCCGAACAGGGCATAGATTCTGAAGCCGGTATTGTTGCCTCCAGAGAGAGAAAATACGGTTGCCCGCTGCGTAGCGCAATCCAATTAAAAAAATCACACTAACCTCGCATTTTCTCTCCCTTGGGATCATACAACGGCTCTAACGCAATACGGGCGGGGCGACGTTCACCCAGCACTTCAATTTCAAACAAACCTTCTTCGTCGCGTTGGCTTAAATTTTTTGGAATGTACCCTTGCGCAAGCGACGCTTGCACGTAGTGCCCGTAGCCACCTGAGGTAATCCAACCCACCACTCGCCAGTCACCGTCGGTTTGTGGGTTAGGCAATGGGAATTCTGCCCCGCTTGAATCAAATCGTTTTGCACCATACTCGTGCGGTGCTACAACCGTATCTACAACCGCGTCGCCGATCTTTGCCCACACCGGTTCATCGCCCATGACATCCGCATCCAGTGCATCGATGACAAAGCTTACGCGACGTACCAGACCGCCATTGTCAAATTCATCCAGAGCAGCGTTGCGTCCGATAAACGAGTGGTTGCCGAGCTTGATAAACCGGTCCATGTCCGCTTCGTAAGGTCCGTACAACGGGCGAAGTTCGCCGAACCAGGTGGGGAAGTTTTTCTCCAGCCGCATAGAAAGCAGGGCGCGCATGCCATAGTCCACGATTTTGTACTGGGCTCCTGCCTGCTTGATGCCTTCGTACACCTTGCGTTGGTACGAAGGCTCCATCCAGATCTCATAGCCTAGGTCTCCACTGAAACTGATTCGATTGACTCGGCATGGTGCGCCATTGACAGCCATGCTGCGATGATCCATGAAACGAAATCCCTTATTCGAGACGTCGTCATCGCACAGGGCTGACAAGACATCGCGCGCGCGCGGCCCGGTTACCGCAAGCCCCACAAGATTTGCACCGAATACCTGAATTGATACGTCACTGTCGCATGGGATATGCGAATCAAACCAGCGCATGTGATACTTCTGTGCCGCGATAGAGCCCCACATGAAGTAATGGTTTTCATTGGCGTGGGTTGCGGCGTTGGCTATGGTGAAATCGCCAATGAGTTTTCCGCGCTCGTTTAGCATCGGGGTTAATACAATTCGCCCTTGACGAGGTAGGGTGTTGGTCATCAGCGAATCGAGAAAATCGGTTGCGTCTTTACCGGTAATTTCGTATTTCGCAAAGTTCGAAATTTCGGTCACACCGACACCGGTTCTGGCTCCGGTTACTTCACGGGCGATTGCTTCGAAATCGTTTGACCGGTGGAAGCGTGGAATATCGTGAGCGGTCTCTGCGCTGTTGGCAAACCACAACGGTGATTCTAGCCCCCAACTGTCTCCCATCACGGCATGGTTTTCATTCACCATGATGTCGTACAGTGGCGTGGTTTGTTGTGGACGGGCTGCCGGCAATTCTTCATTGGGAAAACGAATGGAGAATCGGCGCGAATAATTTTCCCGAACCTTGGCGTTGGTGTAGCGTAGAGTTGCCCAATCTCCGAAGCGTGCCACGTCCATGCCCCACAAATCAAAGCCTGGGTCACCGTCCACCATCCAGTTTGATAGCGCTAAGCCAACACCGCCTCCCTGGGAGAAACCTGCCATCACCGCACACGCGCACCAGAAGTTGGT
>CALFBL010000387.1 GCA_937951695.1 uncultured Granulosicoccaceae bacterium
GACTTATAAAACGGTGACGGTCGTAAACGTGCGGTGGGATGAATTGAGAACATGGGCCGTCGTGCTCGAATATGGGCAAATTTACGCGAGTTTGGATTGTTCTTTAAAACAACGCCATGCCTCACCTGATTCCAGAACGGCATCGACTGCTTCAAGTGCGCTGTCCGTCGACCAACGGTGAACCCCAGCCACCGTAACGGCTGCCCCCAAACGGATTGTGTCGCGCATGACGCCGATCTCGCCTTGCAAAGCGGCCAAGCCTTTCTTGGCGCAGATCGATGCTGCGGTGATGTGGTCGGTAACGTCCACGCCCTCGGGCCAAGGCACACAGCGTTGCGTCTGCGACAACCCGAGTTTGACAGGGTCAATCGCCACCTCCGACAGCGTTAGCTCTTCAAACGGTACAATCGTATTGGGTACGGCATCCCGATCACGCTGCCATGGGAAGTAACGAGACACTTGCGCCACTGACGGTACCACGCCGCCCTCCACTCCTCGTATCAGCGTCGCTGAATCAAAGCCTGCAACGTCGGCGCACATCGCATAAATTGGCGGATAGGGTTTGTGCACATAGCCGGTAATCAGATGATTCTGGCCAGCCGTTGAGTGAAACGGCTTCAAGCAACACTCCAGAGTGGATAAACAGGGACGCTTCACGATGGAATCGCGCAAGCGGTTTAAAGCGGCCAGCTTGGGCGCTATCACGCATTGATCGAGTAACGCCCAGCCGTTGCCAGTCTCTAGACGCGTCGCCGCCTCGGGCAAATTCGCGCAAGCCTCAACACCGCAGTATTTGAGCACCGATAACACGGTGAGTCCGTGTTTGGGAGACATCACGACGGGGCTGTGCGTGATCGATGCGATACCTATGGCCGACAACACCGCCGGGATAAACGGTGATGCGGGCAATCCGCGCGCGTAGCCTGCGTATTGATCAGCAAAGGTAACCAGTGATTCTACCGCGACCTCACAGCCTGGCGCCTGTGCCAATATCGAACGAAACACTCCAGTCATCTCATCGGCGGTTTCCCGTTTCATGCGCAGAGCAATGAAGAAGATGCCGCTTTGCACATCGGTGGCGCGTCCTGATTGAATAAACGTCATCGCATCAAAGGCTTCCTCTTCGCTGAGATTTTTACTCAGATGAGGTCCTGTGGCGATTTTTTGAATAACGCGATTCAGATTGCTGGTTTCCATGGCCTATTTTAGCTCACCGTTGCTGCAATGCTATGCTCGCTCCATGGAACAGTTCCCGCTATTTATCAGCTTACAAAATCGCCGTGTATTGATCGTTGGCGGCGGCTCGGTGGCAGCGCGTAAAGCACGCACCATTCTGGGTTCAGGTGCCCGTATCGTTGTTGTCTCACCAAATGTGTGCATGGCCTTAACCGATCTGATACACGCTAAACGCATCACCCACGAAGCCAGGACTTACACAGCCGGTGACGCCACACACTTCTGGCTCAGTATTGCCGCTACCGACGATGAGGCGGTAAACGCGCAAGTGGCCTATGACGCCATATCTGTCAATGCCTTGGTGAACGTCACCGATGAGCCACAGCTGGGCAATGTGAGCTTTGCCTCGATTGTCGACCGCGCGCCCTTAACAATAGCGATTAGCACCGGCGGTCATTCGCCGCTTCTTGCACGTTTGATACGCGCCAGAATCGCAGCGTTCATTCCCTCAAGTTACGCAGTATTGACGCAAATGGCTGGCGACTATCGGGACAGCGTTAAGCAAACATTTCAATCGATTGGTCAACGGCGACGTTTTTGGGAGAACGTGTTAACCGGCCCCATTGCGCAGCAGGTGCTAAGCGGCAATGAGCAGCGAGCTCGCACTATGCTGGCAGCGCAACTCAGCGATAGATCAAATAACGAAATACCCTCGCCTTCACACTCGAAAGACGCTCCAGCTGGTGAGGTGTATCTAGTCGGTGCAGGACCTGGCGATCCTGATTTGCTGACGTTTCGTGCTCTGCGCTTGATGCATCAGGCCGATGTGGTGCTGCACGATCGATTGGTGTCTGACGAGGTTTTATCCTTATGCCCACCTGAGGCTGAATACATCTATGTCGGTAAGCGTCGAAGTGAACACACCATGGCGCAGGACACCATTAACGATACGCTTTTGCAACACGCAAAAGCCGGAAAGCGAGTGTTACGCCTGAAAGGTGGCGACCCGTTCATATTCGGCCGAGGTGGTGAGGAGATAGAGACTTTAACTGATGCGGGAGTGCGCTTTGAAGTCGTGCCTGGGATTACAGCCGCGTCGGGGTGCGCCAGTTATGCGGGCATCCCACTCACGCATCGCGATCATGCGCAGTCCTGCGTGTTTGTTACCGGACATTTAAAACACGGTGAGCTGGTGCTTAACTGGGATCACTTGGTACAACCCAATCAAACCGTAGTCTGCTACATGGGCTTAACCGCATTGGCCGAGTTGTGTGAGAAGTTGATGACGCATGGCTTACCTGCCGATACGCCGGCAGCCTTGATTGAGCGGGGAACCACGCAACACCAGAGGGTGTTCACCGGGACGATCGACTCTCTGCCGACGCTGGTTGCTCGCACGGCGGTGAAAGCGCCGACCCTAATCATCATCGGTTCTGTGGTTAGGCTACGCGATAAATTGCAGTGGTTCACGCCTGTCTCTGCCAATGACCAAGCAACGATCGGGAAATAACCGGTCATTGGCCGGCTAATGACCCGGCACAGACTAGGAAATAACCGCGCTTTGAGCTCGCAAACTCCAAGGTTAGCTATAGTATTTAGACGCAAACCCGCTCGAACCAATAGGAACCGTGCCCGTGAGTGACGACACCCTGAATACGATTTTGCCGCCCAAAGGGTCTTTGTACCTGGGCACCGATGCGAACGACGGCGCGCCCATCTTTTACGATTCGGCCAACTTCACCACCCACGGGGTGATCGTCGGTATGACCGGGTCCGGTAAGACAGGGCTTGGTGTTGTGCTTCTGGAAGAGGCGCTGCAATCGGGCAAACCTTGCTTGATCATCGATCCGAAAGGTGACATGGGGAATCTGTTGCTGAGCTTTCCTAACCTGTTGCCGACCGACTTTATGCCATGGATAAGCGAATCGGAAAGTAATGGCGATGTCGCACAGGCCGCGTTCGATAAAGCCTCACTGTGGCAAAGCGGACTGGCTCAATCGGGTATCACTAAAGAACGCATCGGTGAGCTTCGGGGCACAGTGGATTTTACGATCTACACACCGGGCTCTGAATCGGGTGTTCCGCTCAATGTCATCGGTTCGCTCAATGCACCGGACAATGCCGATGCCGAAACCATGCAGGATGAAATAGAGGGGCTGGCCTCTTCCCTACTCGCTATGGTTGGCATCAGCGGCGATCCATTGGGCAGCCGTGAGCACATTTTGATATCGAACATCATCAATCACTTCTGGTCAGCTGGACGCCATCTCGATCTGGGCACCTTAATCGGATTAATACAACAACCACCGATGCGCAAGCTGGGGGTAATCGATCTCGACACCTTCTTTCCGCCGGGAGACCGCGTCAAGCTTGCAATGAAGTTAAACGGCTTGGCAGCCTCGCCCTCTTTCGCCAGTTGGACAAAGGGGCAGGCTCTGGACATTCAACAGCTGTTATTTGGCCAAAACGGTCGACCACAGGCGGCCATCGTTACACTCTCACACTTAAGCGAAGATGAGCGACAGTTCGTCGTGACTTTACTGTTATCCAAAATGGTCACCTGGATGCGCGCACAACAAGGTACGAGCGATTTACGCGCCTTGGTTTATATGGACGAGGTATTTGGGTATGTTCCACCGGTCGGTATGCCTCCGTCTAAAAAACCAATTCTCACTCTATTAAAACAAGCACGGGCTTTCGGTGTGGGGCTGGTGATGTCCACGCAAAATCCTGTAGACATTGACTACAAAGCGTTATCCAATGCAGGTACTTGGATGATTGGGCGGCTGCAAACAGAACGTGATCAGCAACGGTTACTCGATGGCATGAGCGCATCCGATGGCTCAGTGGACCTTAACGCGTTGGCTACCACTATCAGCGGCCTGGATAAACGTCAATTCGTATTGCACTCCACTAAAGCTTCAGGCCCAATGCTCTTTAACACTCGCTGGGCGATGTCTTACTTACCGGGACCGTTAACGCGCGAACAGATATCACAGCTCACTACCGATGACCAACGCAATCGTGCCAAAGCCTTCGCCTCGGATGCGGGTTCTTCCGCAGCCAACGCGGCGGGAGCGGCCGCAGGATCAGAAGGTCGTGCGTCGTCAATACCCAAACCTCTGGCCGATAACGAAAGTTCTGTTGAACCACAAGTCGCTGATACCGTTGATGTCCGTTATCTCGATAACGGGGTACCTTATGCTGACGAACTCGGTGCGGTTGCGTCAGGTAAACGATTGCAAGCCGGTTTGGCAGTGCGGGTAGAGATGTTGTTTGATGAAACCAAAGCCAAGCTTCGACATGAAGTGGAATGGGAGGCGATTATCACCCCACTAGATGGCCCCCTTGACCCTGATGATGCACTCATCGTCGATTACGACGACCGGGATTTGATCAAGCAGGCACCCGACAACGCGATTTATATTTTGCCCGATGCCAAGATAAAAAATAAAACCTATTTTAGCGCTGCGAAAACGGCGATTAAAGATCACTTGTATCGGGAAATGGAGATCACGATTTTCCACAACCCATCACTTAAACTGTATTCGCGTGCTGGGGAAAGCGAAGCCGATTTTGAGCTGCGCTGCCAGACGGTGGCTGACGCAAAAGCCGATGCCGATGTCGACAAGCTACGTACCACGTTAAGTAAAAAACTGGATCGTATCAACGCTTCAATAGAAAAGGCTGAAGACAAAATACGCGAATTGGAATTCGATGCCGCCAGCCGTAAAAGTGATCAACGAACCAGTCAGGTGCTGGACATAGCCGGCGGTTTATTGGGCGGGCTGTGAGGGGGGCGTAGCTCGACCCGATCGATTACCTCGGGTATTCGCCGTAGTCAGAGCAAAGGGCGTATGGCGGCCAAGGCCGAAGAGCGGCTGAAAACCGCGGAAAACCGCTACGAGCAATTAATCGATGATCGCGAGCAACTGGAAGAAGCCGTGGCTCAAGATTTAATGGATATCCAGGATGATTGGTCCGACAAAGTGTCTGACATTGAATCCAAGGAGGTGGGCTTGGAAAAAGCGGATATTACGATCGATGATCTGTGCTTGGTCTGGGTTCCTGTAGGTTAATGCATGGTTGATGCATGGTTGATGGGCACGAACCTTATATCGCTTGGCAAAAAAGGCACGTTGCTGCCCCACCGCCACTGAGGGCGATTACAATAGAACAATGATCCTGCGCCGTTTGCGAACTTTCACGCCGGCATCGACTAGGCTCTGCCCACAGTGGGTCCTGCAGACTTAACCCCTCAACTACTGATTATCATCTAACAGGGACGAGCAACTTATGCAAATTCGTTCGACCAGACAGGCCGCTGTTTTATTGGCATCAACGCTGACACTGGCCGCTTGTGGTGGGTCGGGCTCTGAGCCTGAAAAGTCGATGGCCGATGCCGGCAACGGTACTGAGACGGCACCGGTTACCGCTGAACCCGAAGGTGATGTGTCGGTGACTCCAACCGCAAACGCTCCTGAAGCCCCATCGGCTCCTGAACAAGCGTCTGAAGATCAAGACACCGAACTGGCCGATGCGCCGGGGGCTCCGGTTCAAACACCCACCACAACCGCGCCGCCAGACAGTCAAACTCCGGTTCAGGGATCGGTGCCCGCATTAGTGCAAACAAATCTTGACAATGGCATCACAGCCTCAGGTGGTGATGATGACAGCCCAACGGTAACTGAGTCGCTATCGCTGGTTGGGCCTTTTCTGAAAGACACCACACGCTCTGCTGGCCCACCGTCGGTGCCGACGGGTCTGGTTGCATTGATGAAATCCTACGACTGGGTGGAATTTAGTTGGGTACCGTCGGTGGATGATCAATCCGTGGAAGGCTATGAGATCCTTCGCGACGGAAAACCGGTCTTCACTGTACGCGGTGATACCGGATTCGAATTTGATTACCGCAGCTGGTTGTCGACCTCCTACATGGATTGCAACTTCACGCGATACACGATTTGCGAAAACGATTCACCCACCCGTGGAGCAACTCACGAATACTCCGTGGTGGCGATTGACAATGAAGGAGCTCGCTCGACGCCTTCTGCACCGGTATCCATCACACTGGCTCGGGCGGATCAACCCCCAGTCGATATCAGTGGGTTCAACCTCATTCTCGATGAAGAATTTGACGGTGACAGTCTCGACCGTGATATCTGGAAGACGTCACTGGCCTGGGGCCCTGACACCATTATCAACGGTGAAATGCAGTACTTCGTCAATCTATTCGATAACGATGACGTTAACTACGACCCCTTCGTGTTCACCGGCTCTACTTTACAGATTACCGGCATTCCCACACCGTCATCAGACCTGGCTGCCGCCAATAACCAGCCGTACTTATCGGGTGTGCTGAATTCGCAAGATAATTTCAGCTTCACCTACGGCTATGTCGAGATGAACGCAAAGCTGGCGTCGGGCAAGGGTCTGCTCTCTACGTTCTTTTTGTTTAACCAGTCTTTTGAAGATAATCAGCCGGAAATCGATATTCTGGAATACATCGGAGATCAGCCCGGCACGGCGTATCAGACGTATCACTACTACGACAGTAACCGTTCACGCTACGGTACTGGAGAGCGTCATTCGTCACCAACGATGATGCACGACGCAGGCTTTGATTTGGCCAGTGGCTTTCATACTTACGGCGTTCTGTGGGAGAAGGAGCTAGCAATCTGGTACATCGACGGCGTAGAAGTCGGTCGCTTGGAAGGCCCTCGCGTATCCAACGAAGCGATGAACATTGTGGTTCAACTGGTATTGGGTAGTGTATGGATTGGTGAACCCGATGCAGCGGCTGTCCCTGCTGTACTGGAAATCGACTACATCAAGGCGTGGCAACGGCCGTAACGGCATAGCGGAATACCCGCGTGCGGCTCTAGGCAGGCGGGTATATCTGTGGAAACCAATCGGTGCGCAACCGCTCACCGGGCTGCATATCGTGTCCGGGGAACGGCGGCGACGTCTTCCCCGGCCGCGCGACGTAACGAGCATCGTCTCCCACCACACGCAGAGAAAAGGCGCGTCGGCGCTGTTCACTGGCATTGCCCGCTGCCCCATGCAGTACGCGAAAATGAAACGCCACCGCGTCCCCTGGCTGCATCGACCACTGTAACACCGGCATCCCGTCGGTATCCGGATCGGGCACTGGCTGATACGCCGTGTTGTCGCCGTAGAAAGCCTCCTGGTTTAACCAACGGATGGGCGTCACCAGTTTATCCCAGCGGTGTGAGCCGGCTACGCAGCGCAATGCGCTCGCCTCGCTGACAGGATCCAAAGGCACCCAGAAACTTACGGTTTGCTCACCCTCAACGCAATAATATGGGCTGTCCTGATGCCACGGTGTAGGTTTACTGGTGCCAGGCTCTTTAACTAATACATGATCGTGGAACAGTTGCACTGTGCCAGACTGCATCACGGCAGCGGCAGCGGCGGCAATGCGAGGGTCTTTGCCAGCAGCTTCAAATTCACCGATGCGCTGCCAGTTGCAATAATCATCAAAGAAGCGTCCGCTGTCCGCGTCGGCGGTGTTCTCTGCAGCGTAGATGCCGGGATTGGCAAGATTTTTTTCAACTCCGAGCTGTAAGGAATCGACCAGATGCGCAAACAACCCGCGTACGACGGTCACGCCATCGCGTTGATAGTCCGCAACGTGCTGTTCGGTGATGAAGTTTTCAGCCATGATTTCTGCGCCCCCAGGCTCATCCAATTGAAATTCTATGCAACTACCTTCACAACTTAGCGGGTAGATTTTCAGCGCGTGATGGTAAGCGGCGGCCGATGTCACAAAATAATCTAGCTCGCGCCGCGTTGCCCGGATGAAGTGTACACAACCGGCTGATCCGCTGCGTCTCAAGCTCTATCTAAGCGCCGGAAACCGGCCGGAAAACGGATCTCTAAACTCATCTGGGTCTATAATTCGGCCCTGATTCACTATAGGCCAAACCGCGTGATTACCACCGCCAACGTCACGATGCAATTCGGCGCCAAGCCGTTGTTCGAAAATATATCCGTCAAATTCGGTGATGGCAATCGCTATGGTCTGATCGGTGCCAACGGGTGTGGCAAGTCGACGTTCATGAAAATCCTCGACGGTTCGTTAGAACCCACCAACG
Organism: uncultured Granulosicoccaceae bacterium; assembly: GCA_937951695.1. Taxonomy (GTDB): domain Bacteria; phylum Pseudomonadota; class Gammaproteobacteria; order Granulosicoccales; family Granulosicoccaceae; genus Granulosicoccus. The sequence goes on from CALFBL010000387.1 coordinate 8,295, forward strand.
GCTCAGTCTCGATCACGCCCAATGAGCGAATCGGCCGACTGAATCAGGATCAATTCGCATTTGAAGAATTTTCCGTGGTCGACACGGTCATCATGGGTCACGCCGAACTGTGGGAGATCAAGCAAGCGCGCGACGCGATCTACGCAAAGCCAGACATGACCGATGAGGACGGCATGAAGGCCGCCGAGCTCGAAATTCGTTTTGCTGAACTCGATGGTTACATGGCCGAGAGCCGCGCAGGCGAATTGCTCAACGGCGCGGGTATCCCTGAATCGCAACACTTCGGGTTGATGAGTGAGATCGCTCCGGGCGCCAAATTGCGAGTATTGCTGACGCAAGCCCTGTTTTCAGACCCCGACATATTGCTGTTGGACGAACCCACCAACAACCTGGACATCCACGCGATTCGTTGGTTGGAAGGGCTTCTGAACGCGCAGAAGAGCACCATGATCATCATCTCGCACGATCGCCACTTCTTGAACTCTGTGTGCACACATATGGCCGACATCGATTATGGGGAACTCCGGGTGTACCCCGGCAATTACGACGATTTCATGATGGCATCCACTCAGGCAAGAGAATCGATGCAAAACGAAAACGCGAAGAAAAAAGCCCAAATTGCCGAACTCAAACACTTCGTAAGTCGCTTCTCAGCTAACGCATCCAAAGCCCGTCAAGCCACCTCACGTGCCAAGCAAATCGAGAAAATAGAACTCGCGGACATCAAACCATCGAGCCGCACCAGTCCGTACATACGTTTTGAACAAAATAAGAAACTGCACCGCTTGGCGCTGACGATGGAAGCTGTTACGCACGGCTTTGACGAAGGACCCTTGTTCAAGCAAGCCAGCCTAATGATAAACGCCGGGGCCCGAGTTGCCATCATCGGTGAAAACGGCGTTGGAAAAACCACGTTACTGCGCTGCCTGGCCGGAGAATTAGAGCCGAACGAAGGAACCCTGCAGTGGGCTGAGAACGCGCAAGTCGGTTATTGCCCACAGGACAGCACAGCAGAATTTGACTCGGATTTAAGCCTATTCGACTGGATGGTGCAGTGGCGACTGGACGGTCAGGACGATGATGTTGTTCGCAGCACACTCGGTCGTATGCTGTTCTCATCGAACGATTTTAAAAAGCAAGTACGGGTGTGTTCAGGGGGAGAGAAAAATCGGTTGTTGTTCGGAAAACTGGTGATGCAAAACCCGAATGTCATGCTCATGGACGAACCGACCAACCACCTGGATATGGAATCCATAGAAGCTTTGAACCTTGCGCTAGAGCACTATGAAGGCACCTTGATCTTTGTCAGCCACGATCGTGAATTTGTCTCGTCTTTGGCCAATCGCGTGATTGAAATCAAGGATTCAAAACTGGATGATTATCAGGGCACATACGAAGAGCTTCTGGCAGAACGGGCTAGAGCGTAGCAACGCGCAGATTAATTGATTGCGACGAGCTTGCCTGGGTTGAACAGATTATGCGGATCCAGGCTGCGCTTGATGTCGTTCATCACCGAATAAGCGTCTCCGTGTTCTTCCAACATATACGGCTTCTTGCCGATACCCACCCCATGCTCGCCGGTAACCGTGCCACCCATGGATAAGGCGAGCCGACTGACCTCTTCCGCCAAAGCTTTTGCCCGCTTGAGTTCGTGAGCATCGCTGGGGTCGATCAATATAGCCAGATGAAAATTGCCATCGCCCACGTGACCGAGTATCGGTGCCAATAGCCCGGAGGCATCAATCGCTTTTT
>CALFBL010000388.1 GCA_937951695.1 uncultured Granulosicoccaceae bacterium
GGTGAAGACCGGATTCAGGGAGGTCATGGGTTCCTGAAAAATCATCGATATATCGTTACCCCGCAGCGAACGCAGTCGCTCATCACTGGCTTGCGCCATGTCTTCACCGCTAAACAGAATCTTGCCTGCAGCAATACGCCCTACCTTCTCCGGCAACAGCCCCATGATGGCCAGTGCCGTCATCGACTTGCCACAGCCGGACTCCCCGACAAAGCTCAAGGTCTCACCCGCGGCAAGCTCAAAGGAAATGCCGTCTATGACCGGGGCAACACCCTGACGTGTCGCAAGTTCAATACGTAGATTTTCAACACGGAGCAACGCACTCATTAACGCTGCCTCAGCTTTGGATTAAGCGCATCGTTGAGGCCATCACCCACAAGCGACAAACACAGCACCGTTATAAATATAGCCAGACCGGGAAATGTCACGGTGTAGCTTGCATCCAGTATGTAGGGCCGATTCGATCCGATAATCTGACCCCAGCTGACAATGTTCGGATCGGTGAGCCCCAGAAAACTCAGGCCTGCTTCAAACAAAATAGCAGAACCCACCATCAGCGCAGCCTGTACAATTATTGGCGGCAATGCATTGGGTAGTATGACCTTGAATATCAGCTTCATGTTTTTAGCACCGGCTGCGCGTGACGCCGTGACATATTCGAGTTCGCGTATGCGCAGAAACTCTGCACGCGTGATGCGCGCCACAGCCGGCCAGCTGACCACGCCAATCGCGAATGTGATCATCGGTAAGGATGCACCAAACAGCGCAACGATAACCATTGAGAACAGCAACGTGGGCAACACCTGAAAGAATTCAGTGATGCGCATCAGCACCTCTTCCACCCAGCCCAGGAAATACCCGGCAAGGGCACCCACAGTTACACCGATAAACACCGTCATGAGAGCAGCAGTCAGTCCGACCTGCAGAGACACTCGGGTACCGTTCAAGATACCGGCAAACAGATCTCGTCCCAGATAATCAGTGCCCAGAATGAACCCATCCTCGCCCGGTAAACCGAACGGTGCCCACACCATGTCGAACGGGTCAGTAGGATAGAGCACTGGGCCGATCAGACCGGCAATAATGATCAGCACCAGAAAAAACAAGGCCACCACCGCTGGCTTGTTTTTAAAGAACATGGCAACAGCATCGGCGGCCGGATGTCTTGCCTGGGCGACACTTGTATCGTCACTCATGAGCGGCTCCGAACGCGAGGATCTACCCATCGAAGCGCGAGATCGGTTAACAGGTTACCGGCGATAACCACCAGAGCCGAGAAAAACAGAATGCCTAAAATGGTCGGCGTATCGCGGGCAATGATGCTCTGCAGAGCTAAAGAGCCCAATCCCGGCCAACTGAACACCGCCTCGACCAGAACCGCACCCGAAACTACGGCCGAAAATTGCAGGCCGGCCAGCGTAATAACCGGAGACAGAGAGTTCTTCAATGCATGCTTGTATACCACCTCACGGGTTGAAAGACCTTTCGAACGCGCTGTTCTGATGTAATCGGTACCCAACACCTCCATCATGCTGGCTCGACACAAACGTGAGTAGAGTGCGATGAATATGGAGGCCAATGTGACAACAGGTAGCACCATGTGTCGCAACAGATCAAATAACCTGGCAAAGATGCCACCTTCCACCGTGACATCAATCATACCGGCCACTGGAAACAGCGGGATCTTCAACGAAAATGCTATCAGCAACAATATGCCTGTCCAGAACACCGGTGCCGAGTATCCAAACAGAGCAAAGACGGTCACAAAATGACTGACAATGCCATCGCGTTTTCGCGCACTGTAAACGCCTAAAAATACGCCGACAATCAGCGCCAGCAACTGCGCGGTCATAACCAACAACAATGTGGCAGGCAACTTTGAGAATATCAGCGAGGTAACCGGCTGATTATAAAAAAACGAATAGCCAAGATCGAATTGCAGCACATTACCTATGTAGCGCGCCAGCTGAATACTGAACGGTTGATCCAATCCGTAGTCACTGCGGATCCTTGCCATGACTTCGCTATCAGCACCTCCCATCGACTGCGCGATAGTATCGGCAACATCGCCCGGTGCCAGATGCATCATGGAAAAATTGAGCACCAGCACCGCCAACAGTAACAGTGCTGCATACAGCAACCGGTGAGCAACGGTGCGCAATAGAGTCATCGATTTTGCATCAGGTATGTGTAACGCCTACGTGTAGCCCCAGCGCAGTGGCCGAATCCGTGTTCGGCCACTGCGCTGGCATAAATTGGTAATCAGGCCTTATTAAGCTTCAAGCCCGACTACAAACACAGGTGCGCATTCACACACTTTAAGGCTTCAGATACATCAGATCCATGGGTGAACTGGACGCCCAGATTCCCAGTGGTGGGTTACCAACCTTGTTGTTGTACACCGTGTGATAAGGCAGAGTGTTGGTCCAGTAGACAGGCAATTCAGCGGCGGTAATTTTCTGAAACTCTGAATACAACTCGGCACGCTTGGCAGGATCAGATTCAATACCAGCCATCTCGAGCAGCTCATCCACCCGCTCGTTCTTGTAACTCTGGGTATTGGACCAGATAACACCTGGCTTTATGTTGGTGCTTTGATAGGTGCGATGCACGCCAATAACAGGATCACCCCAGTTGAACACGGTATCCCAAGTCATATCAAACTCGTAGTTGCTGATGCGATTAGCCCAGGTTGGAAAGTCAGGTGATGAACGCACAGTGACGTCAATGCCAATTTTTTTCAGTGCAGCTTTCACATACTCGGCGTTCGGCTTTAATTCAGGCCAACCGAAATCTATGGTGAGTCCAAAACGCATGTCTCCATCGCCTCGGGCATAGCCAGCATCATCAAGAATCTTATTGGCCTTGTCTATATCCAGCTCGTAGTTATCAACCTCAGTCTCGTACAAGGGGCTACCCGGATGAATACCGGTTGCGGCCTCATCAGCAAGACCCTGATGAATGGCCTTGATGATGAAATTTCGATCGACTGCATAGGCAATGGCCTGACGCACCTTGACATCGGCTGTATTGCCAGCGGCCGTGTTAAATGCCAACCAATCAATTGGACCTATGGCCGCATGGCCTTCAGGGGTGGCGGTAAGAGTGTCCACACCCTGCAATCGTTTAATATCACGCGCCACAGCTTCAAACGTGCCCATGTGAATTTCACCATTCTCAAGCCCGATAGCGCGTGCAGAGGGATCTTTGATGATGCGCATGACCAGCTTATCCAGATACGGACGGCCTTCCATGAAAAAGTCGTCGAAACGCTCGAGTATGACGTGTTCATCGCGGGCAAATTCAACCAGTTTAAAAGGACCGGAACCCACGACATTTTCAGAATTCTGCGGATGAGTTTTGGGATCCTGACCATCTCCGTAGACATGCTTGGGAATGATGGGCATTAGCTGCGAGGACATGGCCAGCATGAGTGCCGGGTGAGGTTGCGAGAGCTTCAATATGGCTGTTTGTGCATCGGGTGTTTCCACAGCTGTTACCGGTGCAAACATGGTTTTAAACGGATGATTTTCCTGAATGGTCGCTACCGAGAAAGCCACGTCTTCAGAGGTGATGGGCTTGCCGTCGTGAAACACAGCGCCTTTCACCAGATTCAGGGTGACGCTCAAACCATCCTCAGCAACCTCCCATGACTCAGCCAGATAAGGTTGCGGTGTCCAGTCTTCATCATAGCGAAGCGGTGCTGCAAACAGCTGAGCTCCGGGAACACCGGTAGCGGTGCCCGATTGCACAGCCGGATTTAGGTGGCGGGGTGTTTGGTTGATGGTCATTACCATCGTTCCGCCCTTGACTGGGGTGTCCTGTGCTCTGGCAACACCCGCAAGCACAAGGGTTGAGGCCGCAGCCAGGGTTATTTTCTTGAACAGTGAATGCATGTAATTCGTTCTCTGGTGGTCGAATGGACTTTCCCGTAACCGGCTCCTTATTGACGTATGTCCAGACGACTCTGCAGCAGACAACTCCACCGAATGATGTTCGTTAACAACGCACTTTTGGAAACACTGAATTTACGAAAGAACCGGATTAAGTGTAGCATGCTGTTCAGCAGCTCTATCTCCACGAATCAGCCTGTAAAACGCCAACCGTTCAGCGGACGTTCCAACTACAAGTACAGATAATAAGACATCACATGACGATCATCTATTGCGCACGAAAGATCATCACGATGAACCCGGCCAGACCTGAAGTCACACACGTGGCTGTTGACCAGGGTCGGATAATTGGAGCTGGCTCACTGGACGAACTCAGCGGCTGGGGGCCGTACACACTTGATAATCGCTTTGCCGACAAGGTACTGATGCC
>CALFBL010000389.1 GCA_937951695.1 uncultured Granulosicoccaceae bacterium
CGGCATGACGTCCTTCGGCAGCCATGCAGTGGAGTCGATGCGACTGGAAAAAGGTTACCGGCATTGGAAAGCGGATTTGATCACTGAGTTTGATCCGCTCGAGAGCGCGTTGGATCGTTTCGTGTTGCTCGATAAGCCAAGTTTTATCGGTAAGGATGCGTTGTTACGGCATCAAAATGATGGCCCGCGACGCAAATTTGTGTCGTTGATTGTGGACTGCACACACGCTGCTGCGCACGGTGGTGATAGCATTGTGACCGCTCGTGGTAACTGTATCGGCACCATCACCTCTGGCGGGTGGGGTTATCGAATTGATAAAAACATCGCTATGGGTTTCATCGATGTCGGGTTTGCGGAGATAGGCACTGAAGTTTACGTCGAGGTCATTGGTGAGGCCTATCCGGCAACGGTGGTTGAACCGGATCTGTACGATCCTGAATACAAACTGGTTCGCGGCTAGATTCGTTTACGCGCCGGCAAAAGAAGCCGATTTATGTGTCGACGTGGCTCAGACTTTCACGGAGTTTTGCTTGTAAAGGGTGAGGAACTGGATCTTTGGGCCGCACGAAATACTGCCTGAACACTTGCAGATAGTTGCTGTAGAAGTAGTGTCCGTTTAAGTTATTGAAATGGGTTTTATGTTTTTCGTAGTAGCCCGGTAGCTCGTACCACGGTAGACGTGAGTGCTTGTGATGAACGGCGTGCAAATTGTTGAACAAAAACAACCATCCAAGAAAATGACGATCGTCAACTATCGCGGTTCTTGCTAACACACTTTCATTAGCGCGATGTTCTAGATATGTGCGAATCCGGAGAATCGACAACGCCCCGTAACTGGCCAACAGCCAAGCCGCGATACTCCACTGTGCAACACCGATGAACCAAACAGCGGCAATGACGATTCCAGCCAAATGCAGAAGGTATGCTCGAACAATGTCACGATCGCCGTGAAGCATCGCGATGATGTCCGCCCGGTAAAACGATAACATCCCAATCACCGGCCCGATGATCATTCGGCCCGCCAGTGTATTGTTGATCCGATACACCCTGCGCAACCAATCTGATAACCTTTGCCAGACGATGGGATCCATATACTGACTCTCGGGATCATCGTGTGGATCGGTTAGATTTTCATCAATATGGTGCGCCAAGTGCGTTGTTTTAAAGCGTTCGTAAGGCACGAAAAAACCTACTGCCGGAAACCCAAACGCATCATTGAGCCACTGTTTACGAAACGGATTGCCGTGCAATAACTCGTGCTGCAATGAAGAGTGTAGAGCGAAAAATACTGAAAGCACTGGCACAGCGACCCACACGACGGCAGCATGGCCAGTCGCTTCAGCTAAACCGCTAGCCCCAAGGGTCACCAGCCCAATGCCCAAGTAACACACCACCAGCATTGCCAGTGTAGGCCATTGAATTGCTGCACCGCGTATCACGTGTTGTTTCTCAGAAGTGCCAACCACTAACTAACCAGTTGGTTCATTTCAAAGATCGGCAACAAGATCCCCAGAACGATGGTCAATACCACCCCACCCATGATCAGAATCACCACAGGCTCAAATAGCCCGAGGAACAGAGCCATGGCGGAATTCAGTTCCCGCTCTTGGTGAATTGCTGCCTTTTGCAGCATATGGGGAAGCTGCCCAGATTGCTCACCACTGGCGATGAGGTGCAACAGCATCGGTGGGAAGTAGCCAGTCTTCTCTAGCGAATCGCCAAGGGTTGCGCCTTCTCGTACCTGGCTGGCCGCTCTTTCGACCGCACCACGCATGGGTCGGCTGGTGATAACGGCTGATGATATATCCAGAGCTTCAAGCACGGGTACACCGGACGAGGCAAGGATTGACAGGGTGTTGGCAAACTGGGCGGTGTTGTGGCCTCGGATCAATTTCTTGATAACCGGGACTTTTAATAGAGAGCCGTGCACGCGGGTTTTGAACGCTTCACCGCGCATGGCTCGTCGAAACAAGATCACTGTGACGAAAATTACCCCAGCGATCACTAATCCCCAGCTTCTGACGAACGCCGAGCTTGTCAGCATCAGTTGAGTCAGTGTGGGTAAATCCTGATTCAGGCCGTCGAACACCTGCACGACTTGAGGCACCACGTACGCTAGTAGGAACGAGACGATCAGCACCGACGCAACGACCAGCATCGTGGGGTAGATTAAAGCCTTCTTGATAGTGGATTGTGAGACCTGACGTTCTTCGGTGTAATCGGCCAGCCGCTCAAGTACGGCATCGAGGTGGCCCGAACTTTCGCCAGCGGCCACCGTGGCCTGATAGATTTCAGGGAATACTTTCGGATAGTCGCTCAGCGCTGAGGCCAAGGTATGGCCTTCCAGTACTTTGGCGCGAACCGACAGCATCAGCGCTTTGATCTTTGGTTTCTCGGTTTGTGCACCCACTGCCGACAGGGCTTCTTCAAGCGGTGTGCCGGCGGCAATCAAGGTGGCGATCTGACGCGTGATCAGGGCCAAGTCGTTGGTCTTGATCCCACCACGAAAAGTACCGGCACTGGATGGAGAGGAACCTGCCCGGTCTTTGCCGCGGCTGTGTCCTCCACCACTGGTTTCATGAATCTCCAACGGGGTAAGAGATTGTTGGCGCAGCTGTTGACGGGCCAAGCGGGCAGTATCGGCTTCTAGATAGCCTTTTCTCTCTTTACCACGAACATCAAGCGCTAGGTATTCGTACGCTGCCATACATTAGGTGTCTTTTTTAAACTTCGCGGGTAACACGGAGCACTTCTTCAAGTGAAGTCTTGCCTTCGAGAACGAGGCGTAACCCATCATCATTGATGCTAGGACCGCGTGTCCGGGCGTAGTTCTCCATATCCAGCTCGGATGCGCCGTCATGGATCATGGTGCGCAGGGTTTGATCGACTTCTATAACTTCATAGATACCGGATCGGCCGGCGTAACCGGTGTGGTTGCAGTTGTCGCATCCGTGGGCTGTGCAAACACCACCTGCTTGACTCATGGGGACTTTCAAGCTTTTCAGCTCGGCTATCGTTGGGGTATGTGGGCGTTTACAGTCTGTGCAGAGTAGGCGTACCAGTCGTTGAGCGACCAAACCTTCCAGACTGGTCGCGAGCAAGAAGGACTCTGTTCCCATATCACGCAATCGGGTCACGGCTCCGATCGCTGTGTTGGTGTGTAAGGTCGATAGAACCAGGTGACCGGTCAAGGAGGCCTGAACCGCGATCTCGGCGGTTTCGATATCACGAATCTCACCAACCATCACGATGTCCGGATCCTGACGCAAGATGGCGCGAAGACCGGTTGCGAAATCCATATTAACTTTGGTGTTCACTTGTGTTTGACCGATGCCATCGAGGTAGTACTCGACGGGATCTTCGACGGTCAATATATTGAAGCGGGAGGTGTTCAAGCGTGTCAGAGCCGCATACCGCGTGGTGGTTTTACCAGAACCTGTGGGCCCGGTCACTAGGATGATGCCGTGTGACAACGAGAGAGTTCTCACTAGGGAATCGAAGGGTTGCTTTGGCATGCCCAGACTTTCCAGGTCCAATCGGCCTGCTTGCCGGTCGAGTAAACGCAACACGACGCGCTCGCTTTTGCCACCCCCGGTAGGCAGCGTCGATACCCGCACATCGACGGGACGTCCCGCTACGCGCAGAGGAATCCGCCCATCCTGAGGTAGGCGACGCTCGGCAATGTCGAGCTTTGCCATAACTTTTAATCGAGAGATCACCATCGGCGCTATCTCGCGCGGTGGATCGAATAACTTTTGCATCACACCATCGACGCGGTAGCGAATCGACAGTCGGCTCTCGAACGGTTCGACGTGAATATCCGAGGCGCCCATGCGCACCGCTTGGGTCATGATGGCGTTGATTAACCGAATCACCGGAGCATCGTCCGTAGATTCCATTAGATCTTCAGGCTCGGGGAGGGCGTCGGCGAGTTCGGCGAGATTAAGATCGTCGCCGAAATCGTCCATAGCGTCCATGCCCTGTCCGGTCTCGCCTTCGTAGTGGCGAGTCAGACGAGCGTCAAATTCATCGCTGGAAATCGGTTCAGGTGTCAATGGTTGGCCAGCTTTGCGCCGGGCTTCTGTCAGGGCGTTGAGCGTCATGCCCGGTTTGTGTACCAGAACCATATGGCCGTCGTCAGCCGATTCCAGCAGCACACCGTGGCGCCGCGCGAATGTGTAGGGTAGGTCTGTCATTGGTTTACGCAGCGGCATAGCCGCCGCCACAGTCCCACTGGCGGATGTTGTGTTGTTTTTCATCACCTCGTTGGCAGCGCCTTCTTCAGGCGGCTGGCCAACGTCGATGAATCCCGCAGGTTTTATCACCATGATGTGCTAGTCGATTTCGTCAAATGGCCCTGGAAGTTCACTAATCGAGCCAGAAGCCGAAGCTTGGGCTGGCACGACCTCAATCGTCGGCATGGCCGTTGTGTTTAGAGCAGGCTCCCCTGCCGGATTCAATGGCCTCACGGACGAACTGGGCACAATAGTTCTTAGAGTATCGTCCTGAGTGTCCACTCGCTTGCCATCAAAATACAGGTGTAACTGAGGTAAGCGGGGTGCCGGACGATTAATTAACGTTTCCTCACCAAATAGACCCAGTTGTGAGCTCCGAAGTTCCTCATATTTCGTCCGGCTGACATTTTCTGAATCTTGCGCTTCCCGCAAGATCGTCGGGTGCAAAAATACCATCAGGTTGCGTTTTGTCTTGGTGGTGCTGTTGAATTGAAACAACCTTCCCAGCAGCGGGATGTCGCCCAGAAAGGGAATTTTCTCGCTGACATTATTAATTTGGTCGTCAATCAGGCCACCCAGCACCAGGGTTTGACCGTCTTCAATCAGCACGGTTGTCTTGATCGAACGCTGGTTGGTGATGATGTCTGATGCGCCTGCGATCGCAGTATTGCTGAGATCCGACACATCTTGCTCAATATCCATCTTGATATTGTTGCCTTCATTAATCTGAGGCGTCACCTTCAGGCTAATACCAATGTCCTGACGTTCAATGGTCTGAAAGGGGTTGTCGTTAGCGGTAGATAACTGGGTACCGGTTACGAACGGTACATTCTGACCCACAATGATCTCGGCTTCCTGATTGTCCATGGTGACCAAAGAGGGCGTGGAAAGAATGTTGTTATCGGAATTGGACGCGATGGCAGAAACCAGCAAGCCGAAGTTCGTACCATCACCGACTCGACCAATTGCCGCGGTCAGCCCACCGGGAATGACCGATCCGCCGCTGGCAATGCTCGCCAGCAACCCAGTCGTTGCGCCACCGAGATTCGATACCGCCAGTGGGCGTTCTGAGCCGGATCCGTCGACGGCAAAGTTAAATCCCAGCGTATTGTTGTCATTATCAGACAGCTCAGCGATGATCGCTTCAACCAAAACCTGTGCACGACGAATGTCCAACTGATCGATGACTGCGAGAATGCTGCGCATTTCATCCGGCGGTGCAGTAATGATCAGTGCATTAGTGTCAGGATCTGCTTGAATGTCGAGGTTCGGACCGGTTTGTTCCTGCGGGTTGCCGGGTCGACCAATGATGGCAGCGGTTGGGGCGTTTTGCACCGGCGCGCCGTTAGCGTCTACGGTGCCGATCGGTGCTGTGCCCGGAAGCTCACTCGGCCCATTACTGCCACCGTCATCGGAGCTTGTGCCAATAGTGGCTTGACCGGCGGATACACCGGTGAGGATGGGTAGTAAATCTTCTGCGTTGGCGTAGCGCAAATAAACCACCCGGGTGTTACCACCGGACTCAACCGGAGTATCCAGATTTTTAATCAGGCTGCGCATGCGCACCCGTGTGTTGGCATCGCCGCTTAACAGGATGCTGTTGGTGCGTTCGTCAGCGGCAAAACGCACCTCGCCAGTGCCGCCAGCTTGGGCGGTGCGAGACTGAAGCGATTGCAAAATACGAATAACTTCTGACGCCGAGGCATGATTGACTCGCACAACCTCCACTTCATCGTTGTCGGGGCGATCAATACCGGCGATGATTTCTGTCAGTCGTTCAATATTCGCGGCGCGATCGGTGACAATCAGGGTGTTGGTCGCCGCGTAGGCTGCCAAGTGACCTTGCTGAGGCACCAAAGGACGCAGAATGGGTACCAGCTGCGCTGCCGGCACGTTCTCTACTTTAATGACCTGAGTCACCAATTGATCGGATGTCTTGGCGGTATTGTCGAATGATGGCACTGGACCTTGTTTGGCGTTAACGTCAGGGACGATCTTGATCAAATCACCCTGAGGAATGGCAGCAAAACCGTGAACCTGCAAGACTGAGAGGAACGCCTCATAAATCTCATCGGCGTTCAGTTTCTTGGCGCTGATGACCGTGACGCGTGCCTTGACTCGCGGGTCAACCACAAAGTTTCTACCGGTCTGTACCGAGACGGTTTTGATCAGCGTCTGAATGTCGGCGTTATTCAGGTTAAATTCAAATCCTTCTTCACCATCTTGTTGCGCGTATAGAGCCAAACTCCAGCTGCACAAGGCAGCCAGAGTAATGGCACGAATGAACGACAAGAAGTAACGACTTTGCATAATTTTGAACCTGATCGGCGTAACCTGATTAGTATAGTTGGCCCGCACTATTGAGCGAGAGATATTGAAAGCGGCACTTCCACCCCATCTCGCAATATCATCACCTCCAACTGCTCCGCCTTGACGACGTTGCGCAGTGCCCGGATTCCTTGTTTTTGACTGTTGATCTGAATGTTGTTCACGCGAGTGATGATGTCGCCCGCGATGATCCCTTGCGCTTCGAGAATTTCCGGGTTCTGTTTCGGGGTAATTCGGTAGCCGAGTAATTTGCCGTTTTCCTGATAAGGCTCTGCGGCCACTACGCGACCCAACATCGCAGGGTTACGTGCGAGGAAATCGCGAATGGCGCCCGGGTCAGTGCTGGGCAGATCAATGGGCGCATTTGGATCGATTCCTGCGCCGCCATTGGACGCTGCGTTACCGGCTTGCTGCGGCTGCGATTGCTGAATCTGGCTCGCTGGCAGGGCTTTTATGTCTTCTGCCATGGCGACTTTCTCGAATTTACCGCGGTTTTTGATGATGATGTGGTCGCGGTGAACCTCTTCAAGTGTGGTTTCACCGACGATACGAGAGCCGATCTGAAACGCTTCCTGATCCCCATTATCGACGGCAATGATTGCCATGCTACGTTCGATGGGTGTGTAGGCGAAGACCCCCGCCAACTTCAAATTCAAGCGGGTTTTGGCGACAACCGCCGGTTTGGCTTCTTTCTTTACATCCACGACCGGGGCTGAAAAGTCGCCAAACAGATGCCGACCGGAAATGGCTGTCGCCAGTTGACGTACGTCAGGGGCGCTCTTGCCGCTCTGGGGCCTGGCGCCACTGGCATAACTGGTGTTGATGGGAACTTCATTGCTCACCGGCATGAAAGCGGCCAACGCTTTCAACGACAATAATGCTAACGCAACACCGATGGCGATGACCAGAAGGGTATTGACCCACCGCGGAAGTCGCTCAGGTTTACCACGAGTTAGTGCGGCGGCTACGGATGCATTCACGGCAAAATTCCTATTTGAGAAAAAGGCTCTACAATTGTGATAACGCAATGCAGCGCGAAAGGTAACGCACCACGCTTGCGTGTCTTACTGTGCT
>CALFBL010000390.1 GCA_937951695.1 uncultured Granulosicoccaceae bacterium
TGTTGAAATTACTGCTGCTTGAGGGCGAGCTGGCCTTGGATTGGGACGACGAGGTGGTGTCCAGTTGCATCCTGACTCATGAGGGTAGCCTGTACCATGAACGATCGGCGAAATTATTAGAGCTTGACGTCGTACGAAAAATCACGGGGGAGAGCTCGACGCCTGAACCAAACGTCGCCCGTGACCAATCCGCAGGCTGGATAGAAGAGGATACCGAAGTTGCCGATCGAGCCGAACAAGAGACAGCGATTGAGCCGTTATCGGTCACTAGCGATAAGGGTGAGGAAGACGACGTGACATCAGACGAAGAGTCTGCAGTCAAATCTGAACCGGTAAAAGGTGAGGATGAAGTCGTGGCAGAGCTAGAGAATGATGTTCGGGATGATTCCAATGAGGCGGTGGTGAGTGATGATTTACAGATCATTGATGGTATTGGCCCGGGTTTGCAGAGCCGGCTTTATGAGTACGGTGTGTTGACCTTCGATGCACTTGCAGCGCTGGACGAGAGTGAGGCGGTGAAGCTTGGCACACATCTGGAACTGGAGCAGCCCGAATTGGTAATCGATTGGGTAAATGACGCGCGGAAACATCAGTTGTGAGTGACATGACAGGCACCGTAGCGATGTACGTATTTATGCTCGCAGCTATGGCAGGCTACATGCTGATATCGCGCGTACCTTCCATCCTGCACACCGCGTTGATGTCTGGGTCTAATTTTATTCACGGGATTGCGACCGTTGGCGCCATCATCGCGTTGTTACACGCAGAAGGCTCGCTGCAAGTCGGTATAGCGTTTGTTGCGTTGGTTCTGGCTGCCGCCAATGCAGTGGGTGGTTATGTGTTGACTGATCGAATTCTGGCGTTGTTTGATTCTTCCGCTCAAGCAAAGTCGGATGCTTCTAACGACATGGTCAAAACATCGATGAAGATGTTGGACACCGACGATGATTTTATCAATGTGCCTGAACAGATGTTGTCGCGTCGAGTCGATTCACAAAAGCACGACCGGGAGGACGGTGAATGACCGCCACCGACCCGATCCATTTTGTCGGTATTGACGTCGCGTATTTCATCGCCTCTCTTTTATTGGCGCTGGGTTTGCGTTACATGTCCTCGCCCACTCGGGCTCGCAGCAGTATCTGGTACGCCGGCGCCGGTATGGTAATCGCCATCGGGGCTACCTTGCTGATTGATGGCGACTCAGGCCGCCGTGTCTTGATTCCAATCGCGATGTTTATCGGGGCCAGCTTCGCGTATGTGCAGTCGCGAAAGGTTTCCATGACCGGTGCGCCCGCGTTGATTGCGTTGTACAACGGTTTAGGTGGTGCGGCGGCGGCAGGCATCGCACTGGTCGAATTGCTGCGCGCCGCGGAGCACACATCGTCTTTGCGTGTGCTCGCTATTGTTGGCGCGTTGGCGGGCACCGTGTCATTTGCAGGCTCGACCATGGCGTGGATCAAATTGCGCTCGAACATGCGTCGTTCGGTGCCATTTCCAAATCGCCAGGTGGTGTACCTGGCCAGTATGGTGTTGTTGTTTTTGGTGGGGTTGGTGTTGGCGTATTCGAACACCTCACATCCTGTGTTGTTAATGTTTTTTGTGCTGCTGGCATTGTTTTTTGGTATCAGCATGACATTACCGATTGCAGCGGCTGATCTTCCTGTGCTGATCTCATTGTACAACGCGATGACCGGTTTAGCCGTTGGCTTTGAAGGTTTTGTATTAGGCAACCCCGCCATGATGGTTGCTGGCACCTTGGTGTTTGCATCCGGTGCATTGCTGACGCGTCTCATGGCAAAGGCTGTGAATCGCAGGCTGTCAGAAATCATGTACTCCGGATTTGGTGTTAGTGGCGACGAGTTATCGACAACGTCGAAAGCCGGCTTCGTCAATGAAATCGAAGCTCACGATGCTGCAGCATCCATGGCGTTTGCCCGACGCGTTATCATCGTGCCAGGTTACGGGATGGCGATCGCTCAGGCGCAGCACAAGCTGCGTGAACTAACGCAGCTGTTGGATGAACGTGGCGTACAAACCGCGTTTGCGATACATCCTGTGGCAGGTCGAATGCCGGGGCACATGAATGTGTTGTTAGCTGATGCAGGTGTTCCTTACGAAAAAATTGCTGACTTGAGTGCCATCAATGAAGAGTTCTCACAAGCCGATGTTGCGCTTGTCGTTGGTGCCAACGATACTGTCAATCCATCGGCCCGAACCGATGTAAATAGCCCGATTTACGGGATGCCGGTGATGAATGTCGATCAAGCCGGTAGTGTGATCTTGTTGAAGCGTGGGGACGGAAGAGGCTATGCGGACGTGCCGAACCCTTTGCTCGAAGCGCCGGGAACTCGCGTTCTGATGGGGGATGCCATGATGTCCCTACAGGCATTGATCACCAGCATCAAGGCGATTGACTGAGAGACTCTAGTTATTGATGAAAAGAGTCTTATCCATTGGCCATAACGCTTGACGGACTAACTTCATTCTGTTCCTTATGCACAGCCTCATATTTGTTGCATCGAAAATCGGATTGCGGTATGTATCCACAGGTTGATTTTAGAAATATCGTTTAAGTTATTGAAAAAAAAGAAAATAACACTCTTGTTCAAATATTACACAGACGATACAGAGCCTGTTGCAGTGGGCTATAGCTGTTTCCATACCGGTTCTATCCACAAGGTTATCCACAGGTTGTGTGGATAAAAACCCCTTGCCAATCAGTTGACATAGGCTGCATTGGGATATGCGGGAAACTCTGCGTATCATGCAAACGCCTGCTTTGGGCATCTGCCAATTTCTACATCTGATTCGCTCTTGACCAACTCCTATCTTCAGATAGCCGTCCCAACGCCTTTGTATCAGGTATTTGACTATCGCGCGCGCGACGCTGAGGCGCTGAGTGTCGGGGTGCGGGTGCTGGTACCTTTCGGGCGTCGGCAGGTGGTTGGTGTGGTTATCGGCCGGTCTGACAGCACCGATGTACCTGTCGATAAGTTACGCACCGTCTTAAAAGTGCTCGACGATGAGCCAATCTTGCCGCCAGCCCTGCTCGAGCTGCTGAATTGGGCCAGCCGCTACTACCATCATCCCATTGGCGACGTTTTGGCCAGCGCTTTACCGGTGCTGCTGCGACGGGACGCGCCTGCGACGCTGCCGCGTATTGAATGCTATCGCTGGTTGCGAGAACCGAATCATCCCGTGAGCGCGCGAGCTCACGTTCAGCTGTACCTGCTGAAGAGGCTGACCGCGGCATCGGGAGAGCCCGTGGATGCACAATCGTTATCTGCGGTGAGCCGCAGTTGGCGAAAATCGTTACAGCCCCTGATCGATGATGGCGCGATCGAACGGCAGGACCTCGATGCCCTCCCCTGCAACGTGTCCACCGATCTTCCGCCTGTATTGCTCGATGAACAGATGCATGCGGTATCAGCGATACAATGTGCGTTGGGTAAATTTCAGCCATTCCTGTTGAACGGAGTGACGGGCAGCGGAAAAACGGAAGTCTATCTGCAGTGCATCGCCCAGGCACTCATCCGCGATGAGCAGGTGTTGCTGCTGGTGCCCGAGATATCCCTCACGCCGCAATTGATGAATCGATTTCAGCGGCGTGTCAGCGGTTGTATGGTCAGTCTTCATTCAGGTCTGAATGACACAGAGCGTTTGCAGAACTGGATGATCGCCGCCAAAGGACACGCGGATGTGGTGATTGGGACCCGCTCCGCCGCTTTGGTGCCGATGCCGCGCTTGGGGTTGATTGTGGTGGATGAAGAACACGATGGTTCATTGAAACAACAAGACGGGTTTCGGTACAACGCTCGTGACTTTGCCTTGATGCGTGCCCAGAAACAGCAATGTCCTATCGTACTGGGGTCGGCAACGCCGTCATTTGAATCGCTGAATAACGTGACTGCGGGTCGTTATCTGGAATTGAGGCTGAGTATACGAGCCGGTGGCGCCCAAGCGCCGATGTTGTCATTATTAGATATCCGGCGCCAGAAATTGCACGAAGGCCTCAGTGAGCGTTTGCTCTCGGCAATCGGTGAGCATCTGGAAGCCGGGCGTCAAGCGCTGGTCTTTATTAACCGCCGCGGCTTTGCGCCTACGTTATTGTGTAACGACTGCGGCGCCAGCGCGACCTGCAAGCGCTGCGATGCTCACATGACCGTGCACGCCAAGCGACAACAACTGCGGTGTCATCACTGTGGCGCCGACAGACCCCTACCGCCAGCGTGCGAAACTTGCCTGTCCGCAGAGCTGGATTTTATCGGCTTTGGTACCGAACGCATCAGTAATGCCCTTCAGGAGCGGTTTCCCGATGTGCCTATTGCCCGCATTGATCGTGACACTACGCGTAATAAAGGTGCGCTTGAAGCGCAGCTGCAAGCGGCCACCTCTGGAACAGCCAGGTTACTTGTCGGTACCCAGATGCTCGCCAAAGGTCATCACTTTCCAGGTGTCACGTTGGTTGGCATACTGGACGCAGATCGAGGCCTGTTCGGCACCGACTTTCGCTCGCTTGAACATATGGGTCAGCTGGTGCTGCAAGTCGCTGGACGTGCCGGTCGCGAAGCCGAGCGCGGTGAAGTGCTCATACAAACCCGCAATCCTGACAACCCAATGCTGCAAACGCTGGTGCGCGACGGCTACCCCGCCTTTGCTCAAGCCGCCCTCACCGAACGCAAAATCGCGATGCTGCCCCCGTATGCCTTCGTCGCTTTGGTGCGCGCTGAAGCCACCGAGCCCCGTGCCCCGCACATCTTTCTTGACCGCATCATCGACGAGCTAAGCAACTGGCAAGGCCCCGACCTCATGATCCTTGGGCCCGCGCCTGCGCCGATGGAACGCCGGGGTGGGCGCTACCGGGCTCAGCTTTTCATTCAAGCTGAGCGTCGGGCTCGGCTGAATGCCTGTCTGAAAGACCTGACTGCATTTATAGACAAACTGCCTGAGGCGCGGCGGACTCGGTGGTCGATTGATGTTGACCCAGTTGATTTGTTTTAACGTTTTTGCCGGAGATCAACACGGAAACCATACCCCTTCCAGTGGACGCCATGAACCCATCCGTGGGGGCTTCATGGCGGCATCCTTGCCGCCATGACCACTTCAAGGGGCACGGTGCCCGCGTTGCTCTCCTAATTCCGACGTTGTGTGGGTTTTTGGTTGGTTGATTTTCTGTTTGGCTGCGTCGTGTTTGTTGAGGTGACGCGCTTGAGAAGATTGTGTGAGTGGGAGTGTTCACACGAGGTGCTTTTTTAAGCACGATGAAAACTCCTGATCAGATGCTTTCCTGCAACGCCCCCAAGAACACCTGTGCGGCGGCTTCCGGGGCTAGAGTTCGGCGCGCGAGCTGCGCTTTCTCCAGTGGATGGCCCAAATCTGTCCATTGAGAGCTCAGCCTCGAAGAAACGCCAGTCAACGCCTCTAGACAACCATAGCAAACAAAGAGAGCACAGCCTCCAAGGATGGATTCATGGTGTCCACTGATGTGTGGTGACTTATGCTTTTATCTCCGGAGCACATAACTGTGTCTACAACTTGACATCGCAACCCCCTAATACCGTTACACTTCCCTCCATGAAAGCCCGATTAGAGCAGCATCTCACCGACGCCCTGGCGCAATTAAAGCGCGATGGAGTCGTGCCTGAGTCCGTGACACCGCCGATTCGGCTCAGCCGTACAAAAGATCCGAGTCACGGTGACTTCGCCTCCAATTTGGCGATGATGTTGGCCAAGCCTGCGGGTAAGGCGCCACGCGCTATTGCGGAAGCCTTGATTGCTGGTTTGCCTGAGAACAATGACATCAAAGACGTTCAAATCGCGGGTCCTGGGTTCATCAATTTTTTTCAAGCTGGGGATGCTCAGACTCTGGTGGTCAGGACGGTGCTCGATCAAGGTGACAGCTATGGCCGCAGTCAGGTCGGCGCTGGGCAAAAGATTCAGGTGGAGTTCGTATCGGCTAACCCCACGGGGCCTTTGCACGTCGGTCATGGCCGGGGAGCGGCTTTGGGTGCGACCATTGCGAATTTGTTGGACCATGCGGGCTACGATGTTCAGCGGGAGTATTACGTCAACGATGCGGGTCGGCAGATGCACATTCTGGCCACCAGTGTCTGGTTGCGTTATCTCGAGCAGCAGCAGGTACCGATTCGTTTTCCGAGTAACGGTTATCGTGGCGATTACATCAGAGACATTGCGAAGCAGCTCAGTGACGCTTTGGGTTCGTCCCTAGTGAAAACCTGCAATGAAGTATTTGCGGGTGTTCCTGTGGATGCGTTTAACCCGGGGGAATCTGGTGCGGTGGGTAAAGAGGCTGTGCCGGGCATGCCTGAAGGGCTTGAGGCAGGTAGCGCGGAGGGCGACAAGGAAGCACATATTGATGCATTGATTGCCAACGCTCAAAAATTGCTGGGCGATAACGCCTATTCGGTGATTTTCAATACTGCTCTGAGCGAGATTCTAGACGATATTAAAGACGATCTGGGTGAGTTCGGTGTGCACTACGATGAGTGGTTCAGCGAGCGCTCACTGAGTGATGATGTCGACCGGGTCGTGGAGAAGCTGGTTGCTGGCGGGCATGTCTACACGAAGGACGGAGCGCAGTGGTTTCGCAGTACCGAATTTGGCGATGACAAGGATCGCGTGGTGCGCCGCGACAATGGCCAGACGACGTATTTTGCCTCCGACATCGCTTACATTAACAATAAACTCGAGCGTGGGTTTGATCGGTTGCTCTACATATTTGGCGCCGATCACCATGGTTATACCGAGCGTCTGCATGCCGCTGCGCAGGCGCTGGGTTACGAGCGTGATCGACTGGAATTTTTACTCATCCAGTTTGCCAATTTGTATCGTGGTGGCGAACGGGTGTCGATGACGACACGCGGTGGATCGTTTGTGACGATTCGCGAGCTACGAGACGAAGTGGGTAAGGATGCTGCCCGGTATTTTTATGTGATGCGACGCTATCAGCAACATCTGGATTTTGACATTGATCTGGCAAAGTCAGAGTCGAATGACAATCCGGTGTTCTACGTGCAGTATGCCCATGCGCGAATCTGCAGTGTATTTCGCCAATTGGAGCAGCGTAGGATACCGCATGATATTGAGACTGGTCGAGCCGCTCTGGACAGGCTGGTTGAACCGGAGGAGGTTGAACTGTTAACCTTGTTGGCGAGGTATCCAGAGATCATCGAACGTGCGGCAGCGGCACGTGAACCACATCAGGTGACAGGGTACTTGCGAGATCTCGCGAATGGCCTACATTCTTACTACAACGCCCACAAGTTCCTGGTGGATGACAACGCTTTGCGCCATGCGCGAATGACGCTGTTGGTTGCGGTAAAACAGGTTCTGGTCAATGGGCTCCGCGTGTTAGACGTATCTACTCCTGAGGTTATGTAACGGTATGGCAGACGAGTCAGGGAATACTCGGGTATTTGTGCTTGCACTGGGGCTACTGGTTGGCTTTGTGCTGGGTTTTGTGATCTTGCTAGCGAACTTACCCGTAGACACTACTCTATCCGAGGTCGAAATAGCCCGAGCCAGTTCACCAGCGTTGGTAAAAGCGCGCAAGGACTACGATTTCTACACCGTATTGGCGGATTCTGCGGACCGCCCGACCGATGTGGTTGTCCGCCCGGACACGTCGCTGGACGGCACCACGAATACGGCACCAGTGACGGTGGCTAGAGTCATTCCGCCGGCCACGCGTGTTGTGCCCGGGACTGCGCAGAATTTGAGCCGGCGCAATCTGGCGTCTGAGGTCTAC
This sequence comes from uncultured Granulosicoccaceae bacterium, assembly GCA_937951695.1. Lineage (GTDB taxonomy): Bacteria > Pseudomonadota > Gammaproteobacteria > Granulosicoccales > Granulosicoccaceae > Granulosicoccus. The sequence continues at coordinate 7,769 of CALFBL010000390.1, forward strand.
GCTGAAATACCGGCTGCGAATTACGGTCAGGAGTCATATTTTCTGCAAGCTGGCAACTATCAAAGCGCTCAGCAAGCCGAGCAGATGCGAGCTCAGGTTTTGTTGCTTGGGTTGGATGCGTTCATCGTCACTCGGCAAGAAGCGGATGGGGCAGTCGGCCATCGTGTCAGGGTTGGGCCATTTGTTGACCAAAGTCGTATGATTGACGCAAAGAAGCGTTTGCGTAAGGGCAATGTGCCTTACGACATTATAAGAGTAACGGGCTGAGCGTTTTCGCCGTAACGATCAGTCATCAATTCCCTTGAGGACTGTTTGGTGAAACTCAGTGCGCAGGCTTTGCACCGGGAAGTTGACCAGTGCATGCGCGCCGATCAACACCCTCTGCGACGTCAAATCCACACTCTGGTCAACGCCACTTCCGGTGATGGCGTCATTGAGCGGCTCGATCGTTGGCAGGCGCGTGTTGCTGCGTCGAAAGCAAAATGCCAGGCGCGGCGAGATATCGTGCCGGTGCCCGAGTGGCCCGACCTACCCATTGTTGATCACCGTGAGGCGATCAAAAAAGCGCTATTGGATCATCAGGTGGTCATCGTTTGCGGTGAAACCGGTTCGGGTAAAACCACGCAGCTGCCTAAAATGTGCCTGGAGTTAGGTCGTGGTCAGGCCGGTTTTATTGGACACACGCAGCCACGGCGAATCGCGGCGCGCAGTGTTGCCGCCCGTCTTGCCGAAGAGTTAAAAACTCAAGTGGGGGCGCTGGTTGGATTCAAGATCCGGTTCAGCGATCAGGTCACCGATGCCTCATTAATCAAGCTGATGACCGACGGCATATTGTTGGCTGAGATTCAGAGAGATCCGTTTCTCAATCAATACGACACGCTGATTATCGATGAGGCGCACGAGCGCAGCTTGAACATTGATTTTTTGCTGGGTTACCTGAAGCAGCTGCTGCCCAAACGGCGCGACTTAAAAGTCATCATCACATCGGCCACCATCGACCCAGAACGTTTCGCCACGCATTTCGACGATGCCCCGATCATCCTCGCTCAAGGTCGCACCTACCCAGTGGACATACGCTACGCCCCGGTGGAGGACGACAGTGAATC
>CALFBL010000391.1 GCA_937951695.1 uncultured Granulosicoccaceae bacterium
AATCACATAATCACATAATCACATAATCACATAATCACATAATCACATAATCACATAATCACATAATCACATAATCACATAATCACATAATCACATAATCACATAATCACATAATCCGGTAGGTCAGCGAAACGTGTCAGTGAGTTAACGCATAGATAACATAGTTAACACCCATCTGATAGGCTTGACCGGTAAAGCGTTGCGGGTACGCGGCATCATCAGCGTGCTCCCAACCATCCCCCAGATCCTGATTGTAATTGACGACAACCATTATCCGGTCTTCGTCATCAGTAATCGCAAACCAGCCGGGGTTCACACCGCCTTTCTCCCACGTGCGCCCGTTCATCAGTGCTCGTATACCTGGCACTTGGACCAATTCTTCGATTACGAAATGAGAGCTGAACAGATCAGACTCCTCGGCCACGCGAGTGAGCGCTCGTTCGGGAAACACAGCGCTCATCACAGATTGAAACTGTTGCCATTCATACTGTCCGTGAAAATCGTCCACCATCAAAAAACCTCCGCGTAATAAATACTCACGCAAGTTGGCGATTTCAGGTTCTGACAGGCTCATATAACCCACTTCAACCACATACAGCCACGGGTGGTCGAACAACGTTGCGTCGGTCAATCTGACCAGCACACCATCGCGGGCTACATCAATGTTTGTCAATCGCTGCAGCCCGCCGTTGAAGTGATATTCCGCGTCCGGCCAATCCGCTCGCCATCTTGGCCATTCATACCCACTGGCATAAACCAAGCGAGCAAACTCAAATTCATGCGCACTCGGTGTCAAGAATTCTGCATCGGCCCGCGCTGCACTACAAGCTAGGCTAGTTACCAGTAAAACAGCAAATCGGCACCTTACGCGGGTCATGGTCACAGCGTGTTACTCCGATCAAGTACGAGGCCAGCCTAGTGGGCCGATAGCAGATGCTTTTGGATAATAACCCAAGCTGGCCAAATGGCCACTGTTTCAGTGTGCCGATAGAACCGGAAATGCACTCAACGGTGGCGCGCCGACGATCAGATCTTCAACTTCTCCATCGCGGAACACGGTGATGGCATAGGATTCGTTATCGTTTAACTTCAGTGTTGATTCCCTGACCAATTCAAAGTCGTGTGGCGTTACGCACACCAAACCGTTGATCTCCAGAATCAGGTCACCACCGATAAGAAACGATTTACCGGCAACGGTGACAGGAATAGTTCCGGCTTCAAGCCCGCCGCGTCCCACGACTGAGTCAGGTGTAACACGCTGAACCAGTAAACCGGCACGCGGGAAATTCAGAGCCTTAGCAACTCGGTCGGTAAGCAATATGCCTTCAAAACCCGCTAGAACACCGGAGCTGGATAACAATGCCTGTTTTGCAGAATTACTTGAGGTCGCAAAGCCAATTCCATCAAAACCACCGCTCTTCGTCAAAATCGAACTAACAATCCCAATGACCTCGCCGTGTGTATTAAACATTGGGCCACCAGAATTTCCAGTGTTGATTGCCGTGTCGGTGTGCAGAAACTCGATCGGAGCGCCGCCGACCATCTCACCTCGCTTGGTTCTGCCCGACAAGATGCCCACACTCAACGACTGCTCTATGCCAAATGGGGCGCCGATAATAAACACATCGCTGCCAATCCGGGCGTTGTCCGAATCACCGAGTTCAGAGACCACTGGGTTCGTCGGGCTTTTCTTCAATCTTAACAAAGCGACGTCGCTGGTCTTTATAGACGCAACAACCTCCGCGCGTATGCGTTCGCCATCGTGAAATTGGACTTCGATGAAGCCGACACCATCAACTACGTGTGCGGCGGTAACAATCTGATCCTCTTCAATCAGCACACCAGAGCCGACGCCGCTCGCCATTGCAGGCTGGTTGTCTTTCAGAACCAGGGTTTTGGTGTAAACAGTGACCACCGACTTGGAATGCTTCTCATATAGGTCTGCAAAATTCACATTGGCAAACGTAACGCTCAGCGGCGCTACAACGATCAGTAAGACCAATACCTGTAATACTCGCATGATGATCATCCTGTTTAGATGCGAGACATCTGCGATGCCTCAAGGGACTGTGAGAAGCATCGATTTCGACAATGCGTCCTGTTTAATATGACAGCGATGATCACTGAATTACTTAAGCTGTACATGACGGTTTGTATACAGATAATTAAAACGGGAGTTGCCGTCAGAGAGCTGACTCGACCAACACTATGCATTCCCTCAGCACAGCCATGTCAACCCAGTTTCGATGTCCGGTTGGAGAAAACTCTGCGTGTGAATAACTCCACAAGCAAGATCTAGGAGCCTCTAATCAGTCACTGACTCCAAATATTGGAGGGAATGAAACCGTGCCCTCGGCCACTGTACGCGCCGTTCTTACCACACCGGCAGACGTTGGTAGCTAATCTCCATCACAATCGGCCAGCGTCATCCGCACTTCCATAGAACCCATCGGGTGCTCAAGAACCAGATTGATCAAGGGTGGCGAGCCGCTGACAGCATCGGTATCTAACTCAACCAGATCATCGGTGACCGTTCCGGTGATCAACGCGCACGCTGCAAGACACTGGGCCCCCTGTCACCGCGAGAGTCGGTTGTGTGACCCAAGGCACAAAATACCGCGTACGCAATACCCTATCCGGGTGTTGCGGCTTCGCCACTAAAGCAAATTTTGGTATCACCGATTCCGTGCAGTCGGCTTACCCGATCAACTTCCCCGCTTTTAGTCGGACCTGTTCCATTCGTTTAAAGAACGCTTGGTTGGCTTCAAGCTCGTCACGGGTTTCGTACCCGCTAAGCCCGAAGCCCGTGGCTTTTGCAATCACCATCGGCATCGCGAAATCCACACAGCTCACTTCGATGCCATTGACCACGTCGCGCGCGTTACCGGTTGGCAGTAGTTCGCCGGTCACAGAACCTGCAACGTTGTTGAAATCCAAAGCCACAGGGGCAGCACAACCCGGCACGCCGTCAATGGTTACACACCCTGTGAAGTTCACCGCTTTGTCAGGCGTTTCAACTACGGCAACCACCTGGGCACCGGTATTCACCGCACGAATTCGGACCGTCGTTGTACCCTCGGCTGCATCGATCAACCCCATTTCGATCGCCGCGGGGCCGACGCCTATCATCATGTTCCCGAAAGTCGGCTTGAAGTCCACTAATTGATCAACAACGCCGACTTGGGCAAAACAGTAATCAATGTCGGCCCAGTCATCATCGGAGTTGGACAATATCGCGACCTAGGTCGTCACCGCATTGCCCCCTCCAATTCCGTCGATGTCCAACGGGTGACCCGAACCGAACACAGCCAGCAAGACCTCCGACAACGGGGTTTCGTCCGCTGGTAGATCCGCTTGATTGAAGAATGGTCCGCGTGAAGAACCCCCACGCATTAACAGATAGGGAATAGCGGTTAGTTTCATCGCGGTAGCCAAGAAGGGACGGCTTGAGTTTACAACAGCGAGATTAGCGATTCTGAGGCGAGGCTCACCAATACATAAAGTATACAAGTGTATACACAATCCGTTTGCCCGACAACGACACAGACACTTGCCGGGCTCACCAAGTGTTTGGCCGCCGTATCACGTTGACCTTCGATGCCCACCCCCGTAAACTTCAATCTCCCGGCAGGCGCGTAGCTCAGTTGGTTAGAGCACCACCTTGACATGGTGGGGGTCGGTGGTTCGAATCCACTCGCGCCTACCAATTGACTACCCGATATTTCGCCGCCGTCACCGTTCCTCCACACCAACGCAGCGAACGGCTCAAGTGGCCCGCCCTGCCCGCCATTGCACATGTCAGAACTCGATCTATCATCCTTAACAGCCGTATCTCCGGTGGATGGACGCTACGCGTCAAAAACAGCCCCGTTGCGCGAACACTTCAGTGAATTTGCCCTGATTCGCGAGCGCGTACGGGTGGAGATCGCGTGGTACCTGCACCTGGCCGATCATCCTGATATCAGCGATCTACCGGCACCCGACGCGCCAGCGCGCGATGCTCTGGTGTCACTGGCGCAGAACTTTTCCGTCGAGGATGCCTCAGAGGTAAAAGCGATCGAACGCACCACCAATCACGATGTAAAGGCGGTGGAGTACTTTTTGAAAAATGTCTTTGCCAAACACGAGTCGCTGCAACCGCATAACGAATTCCTGCACTTTGCCTGCACCTCTGAAGACATCAACAATCTGTCTTACGCGTGTCTGTTGCTACGCTGGCGCTGTGATCACTTAATGCCGTCACTGGGTGTATTAACGACAGTCCTTTCCGGTCTCGCTATCGCTCATGCCGAAACGCCTCTGCTCAGCCGTACCCACGGTCAGATCGCTAGCCCATCGACAGTCGGTAAGGAATTTGCCAACGTTGTACACCGTTTGCAGCGCCACACCAAAACGATTGAAGCGGTCCAGATACTCGGTAAAATCAACGGTGCCGTGGGTAACTTTAACGCGCACGTCAGCGCGTACCCGGACGTTGATTGGCCGACGCTGTCGGCCTCGTTTATTCGCGCATTGGGAATGGAACCCAATACGCACACCACACAGATTGAACCACACGATTTTATCGCTGAACTTTTCGATGCTTTGGCGCGCTACAACGTCACGTTGATCGATTTTGCGCGTGATGTTTGGGGCTACATATCACTCGGGTATCTCAAACAAAAATCCGTAGCGGGAGAGGTTGGTTCGTCCACTATGCCGCACAAAATCAACCCGATTGATTTTGAAAACGCGGAAGGTAACTTTGGCTTGGCCAACGCCATGTTTGATCATCTGTCACGCAAATTGCCCATCTCACGCTGGCAGCGCGACTTAACCGATTCCACGGTGTTAAGAAATCTTGGCGTCGGTGCAGGCTATACCGACATTGCCCTGGCGTCCCTGCAACGGGGCATCGACAAACTGGATGTGAATGAGGCTGCCCTGGCGGCAGACCTTGACAACGCCTGGGAAGTATTGGCGGAACCAATCCAGACCGTGATGCGCCGCTATGGTTTGCCTGAACCCTATGAGCAACTTAAAGCGCTAACCCGTGGCCAGACGATCACTCAGGCCACCCTTGCGGAGTTCATCGAAACACTCGATATACCAGCCGATGCTAAATCGCAGTTGCGCGCGCTTACGCCATCAAACTACCTGGGTATCGCCGTTACGTTGGCTACAGATGTCTGAACCGGTTGATTCCACATGACTCTGAATTGGCCAGCTGGCTTAAATACGCAAACATTTCTGGATGAGTACTGGCAAAAAAAACCGTTGCTGATTCGTGGTGCCTTGATCGATTTTGAAACCCCTGTTAGCCCCGATGAACTGGCGGGTATGTCACTGGAAGAAGGCACCACGCCGCGCATCATCACCCAGAATGAAACCGGCGACTACCAGTTGGAACACGGGCCCTTTGCCGCAGACCGATACGCCACCCTTGGCGATAAAAACTGGTCGCTATTGATTACCGATTGCGAGAAGCATTGGCCAGAGTTACTCGAATGGATCGAACCCTTTCGTTTCCTGCCACGCTGGCGCCTGGATGATCTGATGATCAGCTTTGCCCCAGACAAGGCCTCAGTCGGCGCACATATCGACGAATATGATGTGTTCTTGCTTCAAGCGAGTGGCACACGACGCTGGCAAATCGATGCCTCCGACAACCCGGATGTTAGGATCGTTGAAGACTCTGCCTTACGCATTTTGGCGAACTTCAACCCATCCGAAACGTGGGAATTGTCTCCCGGTGATGTCCTCTACTTACCACCGGGTGTGCCTCATCATGGCGTCGCGGTGGGCGACAACTGCACCACGTGGTCCATTGGGTTTCGTGCGCCTTCAAATTTGGACGTATTGGACGTGTTCAGTGAAATTCTATTGGATAACTTACCGCTGGCCCGTCTGCGCGATGCACCCTTATCATCCAGTAACGGCGCCGAGGTTAAGCCTGAAGCGCTGGCGCAGATACGCAAACTCTGGGAGCAAGCCACACAGCTCACCGGTGAAGAACTGATTCGCTTATCGGGCTTCCTGCTGACTCGAGGTGGGGTTAATCTTGACGATGACGTGAACGACGAAGCGCCCGCCTGGAATGGCGACACACTCACCTGGCATTCATTTGCACAGGTGGCCTATGTGCTTCAAGATGGTGAGGCTGAGCTGTTTGTCAACGGCGAGCGGTATCGCTGCAGCCAGCACTTTGCCACGACCGTGGCGAACACGACGGCGAATATAGTAGTACCTAAATGTCTGAGCGATGCTGATCAGCAAACGCTGACCCGATTGTTGAACACGGGTGCATTAATCGCTGCCGACGTCGAATAAGTCGACTATCTTTATGAGAAAATGGCTCCGATTAATGCCAATACGAGTAATACAAACGTCGGTACGATAGTCAGCACGAATCCCAAACCACGACTGGACGGCTCGGTTACATACGCGCGCCAATATCTAAAACGGCCCACCCAATAAACCAACCCTATCGAAGCCACCCATACAGGCGACCAATACTTACCCGCAATAAACAATGCTGGCAGAAACGCCACTATCGTTTCCAGTGTGTTTACCTGCACTCGGTACATGCGCTCAAACCCTTCATCACCGGTAGTCGCTGGCGCTTTGATGCCAGATTTACCGCGCGCCATACCGGTCATGACACCGAAGAATAACAACTGACATATCGCCAAAACAGCGACCAAATCTACGTAATGCATTACTTTCCCCGCTACCGATATACCGTGTACGTATCATACCTGCGAACTCGGCCCATAACAAAAAATCAGGTGTCCGTGATGCTCGATGCGATGTCGCTTCGCGTGATCCAGTCGCGTGAAGTACAAAGTAATGAATTACAAGGCAGATGACGCCAGCACTTAAGTTACGCGTAATGACCTTTCACTCGCTCTTTCGTGGGGTCCACATGCGGAAATGGCACCACGGTGGCGCGAATTCTTTTCTGATGCCCGTCGAGTTGGCCTACTTCGATTGCTGTACCGATCTTGGCGTGCGTCACATCGACCCGCGCGAGAGCGATCACGCGCTCAAGGGCGGGCGACTTCATGGCGGAGGTGATTTCGCCGACTTGCGCTTTCCCCACCCGCAAGCAATCGCCATTGGAAGGCACCAGCCCGCCTTCAATGTCGAGTCCAACCAGCTGGCGTTGTGGATGTGCTTTGCGCCGCTCCAGCGCTTCTCGCCCAATGAAATCTGCCTCCTTGGATTTGAGCGGTACGGTAAATGAAATTCCCGCCTCGAACGGATCGATTTGATCGGAAAATTCGTATCCCGCGAAAATCAACCCCGACTCGATACGCAGCATATCGAGCGCCGCTAAACCTAACGGCATCATGCCGCGCGGCTCACCACTTGCCCAGATGGCATCGAATATCTCAACCGCATCTTTCGGATGGCAAAATACTTCGTACCCCAATTCGCCAGAGTAACCGGTGCGGCTAACGACGCACGCTGGCCCATGAAAATCCCCCAACCGCGCTACCGTAAAACGGAACCAACCCAGCTCTTCAAGGGTGGGCTGTGTGGGTGGTGTCCAAATAAGATCACTGAGAATGTCTCGAGACAAGCGCCCCTGAACAGCTACGTTACTTAATTGATCTGTAGAAGGTCGAACCCACACGTTCAGACCCATTTTTTCACCCAGTTGTTTCAACCAAGCGCCACCTTCATCGTTGCCACCGATCCAACGAAAGTTGGTGTCTCCCAAGCGGAAGACGGTGCCATCGTCAATCATGCCGCCGTGTTCATAGCACATGGCGGTATACACCACTTGACCGACGCTGAGTTTTTGCATGTTCCGGGTGACAGCCAGTTGCATCAGTTGCTCAGCATCCGGGCCCGTCACTTCAAACTTACGCAACGGTGACAGATCCATAATGGCCGCCCTTTCCCGACACGCCCAGTATTCGGCGATCGCCCCGTGATTGGTCATTTGATTGGCCAGCCAATAACCGTTGTATTCAATAAAGTCGCGCGTATGTCGCGCAAAGCACTCATGAAACCCCGTCTCTTTTGTCTCTTCCACATCGGCCTCCACCGATTTGCGCCAGCCCAGCGAGCGCTTAAATTTTTCTGTGCGGTCGTACACTCTTACTTGTATGTCTGTGGGGTTCCAACCATTGGCAGGATCCACATCACAGGGGCAGGCGGTGGACACGCACACCAGATCAGACAAGGCACGCAATAATACGTAGTCACCAGGACGTGACCAGGGATCGTCCATACCAATGGCATTCGTATCATCTACGAGTGTGTTAAAAAAGAAATTGATCGCCGGCCACCCACCACGCGGCTTGACATTGTACTGCGCCATCTCCCGGTTCATGTTGTCTGAACAGTTCACATGACCTGGGTAGCCCAAGTCCTCGTAGTAGCGCGCGGTGCAGGCGAGGCCAAACGTGTCATGTCGACCACAGGTGTCCTGAACTATCTCGACCAACGGTTCATGATCGATCGAAAAATACTTGGAAAATATGCCAGGCGTTGGATACAACGAACCCATCAATGAGCGCGTGGTGGTCGGGTCAATATCGCGCTCGATGCCTTTATCCAACGCGCGCATTGATAGCGCTTGAAAATCTGAACATTCTCGCCCCTGGACATCAAGGATTTGCACAAACTCACCTTTCTTCACTTCAAACGCACGCGCCTGCCCTGGCTGTATATTGAAGTCTTGTGAGGCATCCGCCAGTGGCTCGGGCGCAACCGTAACAGCAGCCGGTTTATCGACTGAGGTATCGCTGGAGGACCTTCGGCGAATGTATAAAATAATGTCAGAAGGTGCGTTTTGCTGATCTGGTGACATGCTCTCCGCGGGTGCTGCCACCACAATCAGTCCATCACTCTCCGCATGATAGGTCACCAGCTCACCGGCCTCACTCGATGGGTTAAACACTCTAACCGCTGCCGCTCGCCCCAGATCAAACCGCGCAGCGGCAAGTGCGTTCAGTACCCGTTGCCCGCTTCGACCACCTCGTGTCAGAGTTTGTTGAATACCGCTTGAGTCGTGGGTCGGTGAGGCGTCCAGTCGCGCAGGATCGCTACTGCCGTCGGGTGTAAAGAACACCCACTCAGCAATTTGTTGACCGTAAAAATTGAGCAACGACACTTCATCGCCTGCGCTGATGGCGATTGATCGCGAACCACCACCGGGAATCGGATGACGCTCTACCCCAGACGGCAGTATCGGCATGCCAGCGGTGATGATGCCGGATCGCTCATAGGGGGTTTCAAACAGCGGGACTACCGTAGACATTTCTCTCTCCCTTGACACTACGCAAGCCCTAGCGCCGCTTTTCGCGCTGACGCCCAGGTCATCACAAGGTGATCGATCATCAACCCCATAAAAGCAACACACAATCCTAATGTCATGCCCTTACCCACATCAGTCGAGGACAGAGCTCGCTGCATTTCCTGGCCGAGATCTTGTGTGCCAATAAAAGCCGCAATGATGACCATGAACAACGAAAACATCACGGTTTGATTGACACCTACCATAATAGTTGGCAACGCTAACGGCAATTGAACCGTCCACAGTTTCTGCCAGTGTGTCGCGCCGGCCATAGCAGATGCTTCAAGCAATGGCAGCGGCACATTACGTATTCCTTCGATGGTGTACCGGGTCATCGGCACCATTCCGAAGACGATAACAGCTCCAATGGCGGCCACATCGTTCACCCCAAACAACATCACCACAGGAATGAGATAGATAAAACTCGGGAAGGTTTGCGCCGTATCGCACACCAGTAACATCACGTTTGATCGCCGTTCTTTTCTGGACGCCCATATGCCCAGCGGTAAGCCGATACACGCTGCGATCAACACCGAAAAACTGACCATATAAGCTGTGATCATGGCACGATCCCACCAGCCAGACAAGGCCACAAACAACAGGAAGCTGACTGTGATTAAGCCGGATCGAAACCCGTTCACTAACCAGCCAAGAGCGGCGAAAAACACCAACACAGCGGTGAATGGCAGCCACAGGTACGCATCCCGCAGCGGAATTAATACCGAGACAATCAAAAATCTGCGCAACGCAAGCGCGTAGGGATCAATGATCAAAAACAAGGCATCAAACCCGTCTTGCAGTTGACGACCAAACGAAAACGATTGGTTGCGCTTGACCTGATCAGCGAAAGGCCAGAAATGCGCCAGCGTAAAGGCCGCAGCAACCAAAGCCCCCCACAACAGCCAGTTCTTATGCCGTCGCCACCAAGCGGTACCCCGTTCAAAGTGCGCAGGCTCCTTAACCGCCCAAGCCTTCGAACAACGATCAAGCACCACCGCAAGTAACACGATGGTGATACCGATTTCAATGGATCGACCAATTTTTAGCGCCTGAAGCAATTGCAGAAGTTTTTGTCCAAGCCCGGGCATACCGATAAAACTAGCCAGCACGACCATGGCAAGGCACTGCATGATGACTTGATTCACCCCGACCAGAATTTCCGTGCGGGCTGTGGGCACACGCACGTATCGCAGCAGTTGCCAACGCGATGCACCACTCATCTGACCACTTTCGACCACCTCTGGCGCGACTTGCTTTAGCCCCAACAACGTCATTCGAATCATCGGCGGCGTGGCGAAGATCACCGTAACAATAGCACCGGCTTTTGGCCCGACCCCGATAAACACCACCACCGGAATCATGTACGCAAAGTGTGGCAAAGACTGAGCGATGTTCAGCACCGGATTCATTGCATTCTCAACCCAACGGCGCCGCCAAGCCGCAATACCCACGATAAGTCCAATAAGAACTGCGATGGGCACCGCCACCACGATCACCGATAAGGTTTCCATGGTCCACTTCCACTGGCCCATCAACGCAATCCAGACAAACGTTAAGCCCGAGAACAGGCCCAGACCCCATCCGCTCAAGCTGTAGCCAATCATGAAGGCTGTTACCGCTATCACTGTCCACGGGATCGGTCCAATCTTTGGCCAACGGTTTTTGCCGTACAACAAATTCGCGGTGATGTCGAGCAGCCACTCAACACCTCCAGCAAAACCGCGAGTGACGTGAACAAAACCTAAATCGTCTTTTATGAAATTAAAGGCTGCGTTTATCCAGTCCGCAAATGGCAAGATTAATCCGTCAATTGGGCGCACCAACTCCGCGGGAAGCGAACTCTTGAATATGCCCAGCGACACCGCAAGAACCAATAACGCGAAACCGATCCAACGTGCGTCAATGGACGCGCCACTGCTGGGCCCAGACAGAGCAGTGGACGCCGATGTCATCGATCATCACCGAGCAGCACATTGAGCGCTTGGCGTCGATTCAGGATTCCCGTCACGTTTCCAGATGCATCCACAACTGGCAACTCAGCTCGATCATCCTCGATCAGCTGGCGAGCCAATGAATGGATGGTGGCGTCCGATGGCACCGTCGGGCCCTTAGGTACGGTGCCATTGATGGCCTTGGCAAGCACACCTGCATGAACCACGCGTGACTTTTCAATGTCCTCAATAAACCGCTTTACATAGGGCGTTTTGGGATCCAGTACGATTTGATCCGGTGTATCG